>DASXAN010001252.1:0-2750 GCA_036406755.1 Gemmataceae bacterium | reverse complement strand
AAGCACACGGAGGGACCATCATGTGGGGAGCATTGTTGAGGCTGTTTGGCGGGTCGGGCGGCACCGACCCCGTCCGGGATCGGTACGACCCGGTCTACGGTCTGCCGCGGCGGGCCGTCGAGGAGTGGCTGGCGCGCAACCCCGGGATCAGGGATGAGTACGAAGCCGAGCTCCGGGCGAGGGCCGTTCGCCGCGGCGGCGGCGGCACCGACTACCCGGGCGGTCCGGGTGGTGCGGGGGCCGGTCGGCGACGGCCCCAGCCGGCTGGTTCCCCGAGTTGCCGCTCAGGCCGGGATGACGGGTAGGAACACGGCCAGGGCGATCGCCGCCGTGAGCGTCTCTTCGTACAGGCCGATGATGGCGGCCGCCGACCAGGTTGAGCGCCGCGGTGACCCCAGCCACGGCAGGCGGCGCAGGACGCGGGTGGCCAGGGGCATCGTCCGGAACTCTTCCCCCCGATGACGCCGGTCAGGCGGAGGAGCGTCCGGCCCGCCCGGTCGCCGGCGGCCTCCTCGACGTCCGCCCGCCGGACCACGCCCACCAGCCGACCGCTCCGGTCGGTGACCGGCGCGCCGAAATAGGGGTGGCGGCCGAAGAAGCTCAAGAGGTCGTCGAGCGGGGTGTCGGCCCACACCCGCCGCGGGTCGGGCCGCATGACAGACCGCACCGGCGTGTCCGGGGGCGTCAGCAACAGGTCGCGGAGGCGCAGCACGCCGGCCAGTTCGCCCGCCGCGGCGGTGACGTGGGCGTACCGGACGTTGTACCGCGAGTACGCGTCGGCGTGCGCGCGCAGGTCCTCAAAGACGTCCGACACCCGCGCGGCGTCGCGGTACGAAAGGTACTCGGTGACCATCATGCCCCCGACCGTGTCCGCCGGGTGGCGGATCAGGCGCCGGGCCTCGTCCGCCGTGGCGGGCGGCATCACGGCGAGAACGGCCTCACGGCGATCCTCGTCCAGCTCGGCGAGGACGTCGGCCCGTTCATCGCTGTAGACGGCGGCGAGGATGTCGGCCGCCCGTTCCGGGGGGAGGAGTTCGAGCAGGGCGGCGGCCTGGGCCGCGGGCAGCCCCTCGATCAGGTCGGCCGCCCGGCGGGGCGGCAGGAGGGCCAGGAGTTGGCCCCGATCCGGGTCGGTCAGCCGCGAGACGGCGCGGGCAAACTCCGCCGCCGGGAGCGTGTCCAGGTAAGCGCCGAGCCGATCCGCATCCGACTGCCGGATCATGGCGCTGCGGCGTCGCCAGGGCTCTCGGGTCCGGTCGTCCGCCATCTGATGGCCCCCTCACCCGCCTGCCGACCGGGCCGTGGCCGGTCCGCCTCGCCGTCCGCCCGTGGCGGAATGACGGTCCCGCCACGGGCGGTGACCGCGATGATCGAGTAGAGCAGCTTCGGTGCCCGCGTGCGGATCGGCCAGTGTCGAGGCGCTCGGCCGCGAAGCCGCCCGCCGGCCGCATTCGCAGGTCGGCCGACCATCAGGGGAGCCAACAACGTCGGCCCACAAACCCTGGGGCGATCTGACGGCGCCCACCGCCTGGGCGTGCCACGTGAGTGCGGCGCCACCGACCCCTGGTCGTGAATCTGTCGGAATGGTAATATCAAACTGCCGTCCCGCCCGAGGGCCCGACGGCAAAGGATCAGGGTGTGTCGTGGCCGACCTTCTACTCGTACTGACACTCGCGGTCGGATGGACCGCGCACGGCGGGGCCGGGGTGCCGGTCCGGCCGGCGGTCGTTCCCGCGCCTCCGGGATGCTCGGTCGAACGGGACGGCCCCGCACGTCCGCCGACCGCGTGGGGATTCGACCGCGCCCCGCGTCCCGGCACCTGCGACACCGCCCTCCCCGGGCGGCCGCCTTCGTCCGGCGGCGAGTCCCGGCCCGCGCCGGCCCCGTTCCTCCGCGGCCCGCGTCCGGTGTCCGCGGCGGGCGGCCTGCCGGCCTGGCGGGCGCACCTCGGCCGGTGCGCCCCGGCCCCGCCCCTGCCGCCGTACCACGTCCTCTACTGCACCTGGCTGGAATAGCCAACCCCTCACCTCCTCGGAACCGGCGCCCGGACCACGGGCGTTACCCGGTTTTCAGCCACCGCCCGGACTGAGCGACTGTACCGCATGAGTGCCGCCGGACGGCCGGCGGTCGCGATCCCCGTTCATCACCTGGAGGAAGTCACCGTGTCGGAGAAACTGCTGTCGCGGCCGCCGCACTCAGCCGCCGCCGCCGGAGTGGGCCGGCCGCCCGAGGTCGCCGACCTGCTCGCGAAGGTCGGTCGCCTGCTCGACGCCGGCGACCCGCGGGCCGCGCTGGACCTCGTCGGGCGGGCCAAGCTCGGCTCGCCGTGGGTGACCAACGCGGTCGGGGTCTGCCTGCTGCGGCTCGGGCAGGCCGGGCGGGCCGTCGAGTTATTCCGCGGGCTGGTGCTCGGGGCCGGCGGGCTGGTCCTACGGGCCGACCTGCCGGCGGTCATCAAGGCCAACTACGCCCGGGCCCTGCTCGCCGCCGACAACCTGTCCGGGTTCCTGAGCGTCCTGGCCGCGCTGCGGTCCGACGCCGATCCCGCCGCGCGGCGGCTCGTCGCCGCCTTCGATGCCTGGTACGGCGGCTTGTCGTTCTGGCAGCGGGTCCGTTGGTCACTGGGCGGGCGGCTCGACCGTCCGCTGGCGTTGGACGGGCCGCCCGGCGAGCTGTAGCCCGGTCGGAGTCCGGGGCGGCCGTCGGACCGGGGGCAGGGCGGATGCACGACCTCGACCTGATCCTGACCC
>DASXAN010001251.1:0-4465 GCA_036406755.1 Gemmataceae bacterium | reverse complement strand
GGAGGCTGTCGGTCAGGGTCGTGCTCTGGTACAGGTCATGCCGGGAACCGGTGGCCCCGTAGAGATTACCGTTCGGGTGCAAGATCACCCGGAACATCGAATTCATGTTGTCGCCGGTGTAGCCGAAGCCGAACGTCTGGCCGCCGTCGACGCTGAGCTGGCCCTTCACGTCGGAGTTGGCGATGAACAGGTGCGTGGCGTCGGCCCAGGTCACGCCCCAGGAGGTCGTGTTATCCAGGCCGCTGTCGTGATACGTGTGGCCGGCCGGCGTAGGAGAGCCGGCCGAGTTGCGGTCTGCCGGGTTGACGTAAAGGGCTTGCCAAGTCACGCCACCGTCGGCGGAGCTGTGGGCGAACCCGAGGTCGGTGAAGATAAGGCGGTCGGCATCGTTGGCGGCGACGGCGAACCCGAGGACGAACTCGCCGTAGCTCCAGCCGCGGTCGCCGCCGGCGCCGCTCCAGCCCGTGGCCACGTTCTGCGACGAGTCGGTGCGCAGGACGCTCTGCCACGTCTGGCCGCCGTTGGTGCTCTTGTACACGGTCGGCACGTCGGCGGTCCCGCATCCGGCGACGTACATGGTGTTCACGTCGGTCAGGGCCATGCCGGCGTAGAACGGCCAGATGCTCGTGCCGCCGACCGCGCGGACCGTCCAGTTCGGGTTGCCCCAGTCGAGGGTGACGACATTGGTGCCCCCGCCGTTGTCGTAGCCGGGAATGCCGGCGTAGGCGTCCGCGGCGTCGATCGTGACGGCGAGGAACCGGGTCGTCGTCCCCTGTTTGGCCCCGGCGAACGACAGAATCACCTGCCCGCTCGGCAACCCGCCGACGCCGGCGACGGCGAACGTGCTGCCGCCGTTCGTGGACACGAGAAGGCCATCGTTCGTGCCGAGGTAGATGTTGGCTCCGTCCCAGAATGCGCCGCCGAGCAGAATGCCGGCGCCGCTATCGGCCGCGGTGTGCTTCAGGCTCCAGGTCTGGCCGCCGTCGCCGGAGAAGTAGAGGTTGGTGTAGTCGGTAACAACCAGGCGATTATGGTTGGTCGGATCGGCGTACAGGTAAAGCGCGCCGCCGCCGGTCGGATCGCTAGCCAGGGCGTGCCACGTCTGGCCGCCGTCCGTGCTCTTGCTCGGTCGAACCTCGTCGTTGCCGTCGACCGGCGAGTAGTCCAGGCTGTAGCGGACGTTGGGGTCTTCGGTGAACTGCACGCGGGCCTCGTGGCCGCCCTCGAGCTGGCGGAAGTCGAGTTCCTGCCAGTTCGCCCCGGAGTCGGTGGTGTGGAACACCTGGCTCATGTCCGATGCGACGTAGATCTCGCCCGGGTTCGCCGGGCTGAACTGCGGCGAGAACAGCGCCCCGCCGCCGCCGGACCCGCGAACCGCCCATTGCGTCGGCACACCGGACGGGACGAGCCGCGGTTCGAGCGGCAGCAACGTCAGCTTCGGGCGAAAGTTACGGCTGGATCGGCGGCGGTGACGCAACGACATGAACTCGCTCCGGTGCGACGAGCCGGGACGGGAGCGATGGAAGCGGGCATGGCCGAGGAGGCGAAGGGATGCCGTGCCCCGCACCTTCCAGGGTAGTACGCGAATCGCCGGCGTGCGACGCCACTTTCTGAAAATGTCTTGGATGATTCCGACACGCTCCCGCGGGTGGCCCTGGGCCGGCGGCGGGCCGCGCGGTACAACGGCGTCCGGTCGCCATCCCGCCATCAGGTCCTCCGCCATGGGCACCAGCATTATCCGGCCATTGGTCAGCCCCTTGTTGATCGCGCTGGCCTGCGGCGTCTGTGTCGCGCCCGCGGTCGCGGACGAGCAGCCGCCGCGGGTGTACGTCCTGCTCTGGTTCGACACCGAGGATTACATCCTGCCGGCCAGCGACGACGCGGCCCTGCGGCTGACCGACTGGCTGACCGGCGAGGGCATCCGGGCGACCTTCAAGGTGGTCGGCGAGAAGGCGCGCACGCTTGAGCGGCGTGGCCGGGCCGACGTCATCGCCGCGCTGAAGAAGCACGAGATCGGCTACCACTCGAACTGGCACAGCACTCAGCCGACCCCGGCGATGTACCTGTCCGGCCTCGGCTGGGACGAGGGCGTGGCGGAGTTCGACCGCCGCGAGCGGCCCGGGTTCGACGACGTGACGCGCATCATGGGCCGGGCGCCGACGTGCTACGGCCAGCCGGGCAGCTCGTGGGGGCCGCAGTCGTTCGGGGCGCTGCGGAAGTGGGGCGTGCCGGTCTACCTGGATGCGGGCAACCACGTCGCGCTCAACGGCAAGCCGCATTACTACGGCGGCCTGCTGACGCTCTACCAGCTCGACCACGTCCTGCGGGTGGACCTCAAGGGCGGTCCGGACGCGCCGCGGCAGGCCGAGGACCGGTTCGCCGCGGCCCGGCGGGCGCTCCTGGCCGAGGGCGGGGGTGTGGTCAGCATCTACTACCACCCGTGCGAGTTCGTCCACCAGGAGTTCTGGGACGGGGTGAACTTCCGCCGCGGGGCCAACCCGCCGCGCGAGCAGTGGAAGCAGCCGCCCGTGAAGTCGCCCGAGGAGAGCCGGGCCGCCTTCGAGCGGTTCGAAAACTACGTGCGCTTCATCAAGCGGTTCCCGGAGGTGCGGTTCGTCACGGCATCCGAGGCCGCCGGGCTCTACCGCGACAAGGCCCGCGGCCGTCGGTTCACCCCGGCCGAGGTCAAGGCCATCGCCGCCACGGTCGGGCCGGACATCACGTTCCAGACGCATGGCGAGATGACGTTGGCCGCGAGCGAGGTCTTCTCGCTTGTGACGGACGGACTGCTGGCGCGGATCGGCATGGCGGACAAGACGCAATTCACGCTGACAGGTACGCCGGACGGCCCGTCCAGCCCGCCGCCCCCGTTGAGCGACCCGGTGTCGACCGACTGGAGTCAGTTCACGCGCACGGCTATGGACGTCGCCGACTCCATCCGCCGGCACGGCCGGGTCCCGAGCACGGTTTGGCTGGGAAGCACGGCAGTCCCGCCCGAGGCGTACCTGGCGGCGGCCGCGCGCGTGTTGGCTGAGTTGGCGGACGGCAAGCCCGCTCCGGCGGAGGTGGAGATCCGGCCGGCGAAGCTGGCGGCGGCCAAGCACGTCGCCACGGACGATCCGAGGCTCTGGGGGTGGGTCATCTTCCCGCCGGGCTTCCGCGCGCCGGCGATGATGGACCTGGCCAAGCGCGAGGCGTGGACGCTGAAACCGGCCGTACTCGACCGTTCCGGCGGCGGTCTCCGGGGCGGCGGGGCCACGCCCGCGAAGTAATCCTTGCTTTGTTACCGGGCCAAACGACTACGGGCCGCCCCGCATGGCCGGGACGGCCCGTGCGTCGTCAGAGCGGGACCGGATTTGAACCGGCGACGCGCGGCCCATGAATGCGTTCGGGGAACATTCCACCGAAGTCCGCCGTCGTCCAGAGCCATCCGGTGGACGGACCTTACGCCTGGTCCGAGACTCTGCCTTCGTCGGCCAATCTTCACGTGCGTCCGCGGCCTTGGCTACAGACCGGCCGCGGCGCGGGCGGCTTGTCCTGGGTGACGATGAACCCGGTCACGGCGGCGGTCAGCAGGTTCGCCGAAAGCGCGACGACCCTCGCCCGCTTCATCGCAAACCCTCCTCCGGAGCTGTCCGGGCGGACGCGATTGGGGCGAAGACGTGACCGTGTGACCGGGGTCCAGTATGGCCGGTCCTGAACGAAAAGGAGAGTAACCACATGAGGGTTTCTTGTGCCGCGGTACACCGCCCGCCGCCGGGCACAGGGCGGCGGGCGGAGTCGCGTGTCTCAACCGCAAGCCCGGCCTGGACATCGGCCCCGACGCCGCCAAGCGGCCAGGCAGCCGGCGGCCGCCACCCCGAACGCAAGGGTGCCCGGCTCGGGGACCGGGACCATCGCGTAGGCGTGTACGTTGCCGTTGAACACGCCGGTGCCGACGATGACGCCGCCGTCGCTGATGCCCATCGCGGACGAGGACGTATTCGTCAACAGGTCCCAGCCGGAGCCGGCGGGGATCAGGTCGCCGAGCCGGTAGGTGGTCGCGCCGTCGTACAGGAACGGGACCGCGAACGCGGACGAGTCGGTGCCGACCGCCCAGCCGGCGGAGTTGACGGCCAGGGCGCTGCCCTGGCTGGTCCCGGCCGCGAGCGGGATCGCGACCATGCCGCCGGCATCCGTCCAGATGAACGGCAAGCCGGCGCCCTGGTTGAGCATGCTCGTGCCGACGACCGCCCCGGAGTCGCTGACGGCGAAGTTGAGCGCCCCGTTCATCCCCGGCAGGGCGCCGACGCTGAACGCGGTGTTGGTGGCCGTGTCGAGGACGTAGCCGACGTTGACGGCCGGGTTGCTCGGGTTGACGCCGGGGCCGATGACGCGGCCCGAGTTGTTGACGCCGAGGGCGGTGATCAGGTAGGCCCCGCCGGGCGTCAACTGGGTGACCGTCGACGCAGTCCCGCCGGAGTAG
>DASXAN010001250.1:0-5173 GCA_036406755.1 Gemmataceae bacterium | reverse complement strand
AAGGGGGCCGGGGGGTTAGGTTCGGCGCCGGTGGGCCTCGAAGACTCGACCCACTCTACAACAAACAACAGCCCGAACCACCGCGGCATGCACCCGGAGGACGTCATGGCGACGATGCGCGTGGCCCAGGTGGCGCGGCCGGGCGGGCCGTTCGAGCTGGTCGAGCGGCCCATCCCCGAGCCGGCCGCCGGGACCGTCCGGGTCAAGGTGCGGGCCTGCGGCATCTGCCACAGCGACACGCTCACCAAGGAGGGCCACTGGCCCGGCATTCAGTACCCGCGCGTCCCCGGGCACGAGGTCGCCGGCGTCATCGACGCCGTCGGCCCCGGCGTCGCCAACTGGAAGCCGGGCCAGCCGGTCGGCGTCGGCTGGAACGGCGGCTACTGCGGCGTCTGCGACCACTGCCGCCGCGGCGACTTCTTCGCCTGCGTCACCAACCAGGTCACGGGCGTCACCCACGACGGCGGCTACGGCGAGTACATGATCGCCCCCGCCAGCTCGGTCGCCCTGATGCCGGCCGACCTGCCGCCGGCGGACGCCGCCCCGCTCATGTGCGCCGGCCTGACCACGTTCAACGCCCTCCGCAACAGCGGCGCCCGGCCCGGCGACGTGGTCGCGATCCTCGGCCTGGGCGGGCTCGGCCACCTCGGCGTCCAGTACGCCGCCAAGATGGGCTTCCACACGGTCGGCATCGCCCGCGGCGCGGACAAGGAGCCGCTCGCCCGCCAGCTCGGCGCCGCGGTCTACATCGACAACCAGGCCCAGGACCCCGCGGCGGAGCTTCAGAAACTCGGCGGGGCGAAGGCCATCCTGGCGACCGCGACCAGCGGCGAGGCGATGGCCGCCGTCCAGGGCGGGCTGGCCGTCAACGGCACGCTGCTGGTCATCGGGGCGGTCCCGTCGATGACGGTGTCGCCGCTGTTCCTGCTCGCCGGCCGGCGGTCGGTCAAGGGCTGGTACTCCGGCACGTCGATCGACTCCCAGGACACGCTCGCCTTCAGCGCCCGGACGGGAGTGAAGTCGATGAACGAGCCGTTCCCGCTGGACCGGGTGAGCGAGGCGTACGACCGGATGATGAGCGGCAAGGCCCGGTTCCGGGTGGTGTTGACGATCGCCCGCTAGCCGACAGTGGCCCGGGAGGGCGAGGCTCCTGCCGAGCCGCGAGCGCCGCCGGCTCGGCCGGAGCCTCGCCCTCCCGGGCCGCCGCCAAGACGCGGAGAGGTACCGATGTTGTTCATGGTCGTCGAGCGGTTCAAGGGCCGCGACCCGGCGCCGGTCTACCAGCGGCTTCGCGAGGCCGGCCGGTCGATGCCCGACGGCCTGCGGTACGTGGACAGCTGGATCGAAGTGAACTTCGACCGGTGTTTTCAGGTCATGGAGTGTGACGACGTTCGGCTGCTCATGCAGTGGATCCTCCAGTGGCGGGACGTGATGGACTTCGAGGTGGTGCCGGTCAGCCCGTCGAAGGAAGTCCGCGCACTGTTCGGCGTCGGCTGAGCGCGAAACGGGAGGCGGTATGGGCCAGGAATTCCGCAGCTTCGCCGAGTTCTACCCGTTCTACCTGCGCGAGCACAGCACCCGGGCCAATCGCCGCGCCCACTTCCTCGGCCTGACGGCGGCCGTCGCCCTGCTGATCGCCTTCGCCGTGACGCTGAACTGGTGGCTCCTGCTGGCCGTGCCGGTGGCCGGCTACGGCGTGTCGTGGGTCGGCCATTTCGTGTTCGAGCGGAACGTGCCGGCGACGTTCGGGCACCCGTGGTACAGCTTCCTCGGCGACCTCGCCCTGTGCCGCGACATACTCACCGGCCGGATCAAGTTCTAGGGGGGCCGACCATGAACCTTGATTACGTCCCACTGGTGCCGGTCATGCGGGAGCTGCACGGCATGCCGCGGAGCATGGAGCGGTTCCGCACGTACCTGCGGACGATCTTCCCGCGCGACGATGCCGCGGACCAGCTGCTGCCGCTGCTGGCCATGAACCCGATGGGCCGGGAGCACGTGACGGCCCTGCTCGACGAGCTGCTGGCCATGGACGCCGACCGCATCGCGGCCGCCGCCGCCACGGAGGCCGCGGCCCGATTGGCCGACATGCCGGGCGAGTTCAAGGTTGGTCTCGTGGTCGCCGACGACCTCAAGGGCGGCTGGACCAACCGCTACGCCAACGAGTTCACGTACCGCTTCGGTCCCGACGCCGCCCGAGCCCGCGCCGCCCCGGCCAAGCGACCGCGGTGGCTGAAGGACTTCTGGATCACGGCCGTGCTCTGGAGCAGCGAGCCGGCAACGGAGCGGGCCGTGCGGGAGGCGGTGCTGACGGCCGTGTACCGGGTCGGCTACACGCACCGCCACGGCCCGGCCCACACCCTCCGCGACATGCTCACCCAGGAAGGGCAGGTGATGGCCCAGGTCGGCTGCACCACCCCCGCCCTCGATGAGGACGACATCGCCTACACGCGGGAAGTGCTGGCCCCGTACCTGGACGCGACGGACATGCGGACGTGCGTGGAGTGCCTGTTCGGCGACGCGGCCGGGCGGACGCTGGGGTTCACGCCGCGGGGCCTGAGCCCGTGGGCCGGCGTGGCGCTGGCGCTGCACGATGCGCGGGCGCCGCAGCCGGCGTGACGGGGGCCCCCAGCTTCAGCCTCACTCGGAGGACGACCATGCTCCGCTTCCTTCTCCCTTCCCTGTTCGCCGTACTCGCCCTGTCCGCGGTGTTGGCCGCCCCGGCGCCCCCGGTGTCGCCGAAGCCGGCCGGCATTCTCGTCCTCGACGACTGCGACGAGCAATACCGCGGCAAGGCGGAATACAAGGACAACCTGACGCTGCTCGACCTCACAGGGAAGCAAACGTTTCGACTGTCCGGGTTCAACAACTGCCAGACGATCGGCAGCAGCAGGATGGTTGCGGCCGACCCCGCCCGCAAGTGCGTCTGGGTGATCGAGGGCGTCGCCGACCGCATCCGGCGGTTCGACCTCGCCGGCAAAGAGACTCTCAGCATTGCGGGGGTGAAGGGCTCCGCGATCGCGGTCGATCCGGAGACGGGATACGTCTGGGCGCTGCTGGGCGAAGGGATCGGGAACGGTAAGACCCTTGTGTACGACGACAAGGGTAAGGAAGTCGCCTCCTACCCCATCTCGGGTTGGGACATCGCCTACGACCGGAAAGCAAAAGCGTTCTGGATCGCCGACCGGAAGCTGGCGAAGCTCACCGCGGCCAAGGGGGAGGTGGTCTGCTCGGTGGACATTTCCACCTGGTGCGCGTCCAGCGTGGACGTTGATCCCAGGAGCGGGGCCGTGTGGGTGGCGATTCGCGAACACCCGGATGTCGCCGGCAGCCGCAACCGGCTGCTCAAGTTCAGCCCGGACGGCAAGGAGCTGGCGGCGATCAACCTGGGACAGAAGATCCCGTTCCGCGTGTCTGTGGACCCAACGGATGGGAGCGTGTGGGTGGCCCACTTGCGGAAGTCGGTCGAGCGGTTCTCGGCCGACGGCAAGTCCCTGGCGGAATACCCGGTCGAGGCGCTGGCGGTGCAGGCCGATCCGTTCGGTGGGAACGCCTGGGTGGTCACGCCGACGGAGGTGCAGAAAATGACCCCCAACGGCGAGGTGACCAGGCGGGTGAGCCACGCGGGCAAAACCTCGCAGGCGTGGATCGCGTCTCTGGACCCGTAGGGTGGGTCGAGTCTTCGAGGCCCACCGGTGCAGGACCTAACCCCCCGGCCCCCTTCCCGAAGCGGGAAGGGGTGAGCAGTCAAAAAGAGCTGACCCGCGCCGCCCGCCAGTGTCTTCCTTGGGTCCTCTCCCCCTTCCCTTTTAGGGAAGGGGGCCGGGGGGTTAGGTTCCGGAGACCCCGCCATGCCCGCCACCCTGGCCGGCTCCGGTCGGATGGGCGTTTCCTCAGCAATGGTCGGATGGGTCCGTCGGCGGTCGGTCGGCACGGCGGACCGTCGTCGGGACAAGCGACCGGGTGCAACTCCACCCTCCGACCGGGAGTGACAGCCCTCGCCCCCTGACACCGTTCCGCTTCGGAGGCGAGTTCGTCCCAGGAAACGGTAAAAACAGGCCCTGGCCGTCCTCCCCCGCGAGGAACCTTGTAGGCTCCGTCGCCACGGATGTGCCGCAATTTGAATGCCGCCGACTTGGTGCGCTTGGCGGGCACGTGTAGCAGGTCGCACGGCAGGCGCAGCGAAGCCCCGGGGTCACACCAGCGCCGTGACGTCCGCCAGTTGGCCCGTGACGTCCCACTTCAGCAACGCCCCGATCATCCGGGCGGCGTCGGCGAGGTGCTGCGGCGCCTCGAAGTACAGCGCCTTCTCACCCCAGGCGGCATGGGTGAAGCGGAGGACCGCGACCATCCCCATCCCCTTGGACATCTTCTCCCAAACCGTCGGCCGGGCGAACCGCACGGCCGACAGCTCGGCCGGGGCGATGAGCCGGCTGCCCTTCAGGCCGTAGGCCAGCTCGAGCAGGCGGGGCTCGTCGGCCCCGTCCAGGGCGTCGAGCGCCTGCTGGAGCCGCTCGATCTGCTTCATCTGCATCCACCCGGCCGCGGCCCCCGCCAGGCCGCCCCCGTGGACGGCCACGGCGCGTCCCGGCACGCCGCGGGTGCCGGCCGCGGACCCGTCGCCGACGCGGACGAACAGCAGGTGGCCGGCGAGCGGGGAGACGCGGTACAGCCCGTTCTCCGCCGGGTCGTGCACGAGAAAGGCCGGGGCCGGCGCGCCGATCGTCGGCCGGGCACCCCAGGCCGCAGGCGTGAGCCGCGCCCACCGCGCCCGGGCCGCCCGCTCGGCGATGGCCGCCGCCAGGGCCGCGTGGTCGGCGCAGGCGGCGTCGAAGGCGAGGTCATCCTCCGCCTCGACCGGGAAGGCGTGGCCCGTCTTGCGGCGGCCCGTCCACTTCTCCGGGCCGATCTGCCCCCAGGCAATTTGACGGACGTCGCCGGCCGGGCCGGCGACCGCCAGGCCGTCGCGGAAGAGGTGATACGACCGGCCCCTCTGCCGACCCCGGACCGCGAAATGGTAGCCCGCATAGAGGAGGCCGAACCCGAAGACGGCCAGCCCGCCGCCGACGCCGAAGCAGACCTCCGGCGGCGGGGCGTTCTTGCCGAACGGCCGGACGCCGCACACCAGCAGCATGGCCGCCACGCCGAAGAGGGCGAGGGTGCCGACTGCACT
>DASXAN010001249.1:0-5869 GCA_036406755.1 Gemmataceae bacterium | reverse complement strand
GGTGATCGACGCGATCGCGATCGGGCTCGATGCCGCGCGCGCAGTGCTCCTCGAACGACTCGCACGCGTCGGCGAGGAGGCGAATCGACTGGAGCATGTTGTACGCGAGCACCGGCTTGAACACGTTGAGCTCGAAATTGCCCTGGCTCGCCGCGAAGCCGATGCACGCGTCGTTGCCGAACACCTGACACGCGACCATCGTCAGCGCCTCGCTCTGCGTCGGGTTCACCTTGCCGGGCATGATCGACGAGCCGGGCTCGTTCTCCGGCAGCCGCAGCTCGGCCAGCCCGCACCGCGGCCCGGACCCCAGCCAGCGGATGTCGTTGGCGATCTTCATGAGGGCACAGGCCAGCGTCCGCAGGGCACCGCTGGCCGCCACCATCGCCTCGTGCCCGGCTAAGGCGGCGAACTTGTTCGGGGCCGAGACGAACGGCAGCCCGGTCAGCCGGGCGATCTGCTCGGCCGCCTTCTCCGCGAACCCGGGCGGGGCGTTCAGCCCGGTGCCGACCGCCGTGCCGCCCAGGGCCAGCTCGTACAGCCCGGCGAGCGTCCGGTGGATGCCGGCGGTGCAGAAGTCGAGCTGGGCGACGTAGCCGGAGAATTCCTGGCCGAGCGTCAACGGCACGGCGTCCATCAGGTGCGTCCGGCCGATCTTGATGACCTCGCCGTACTCGGCCGACTTCGTCGCCAGCCCGTCCCGCAGCGCCTGCACGGCCGGCAGCAGCCGCTGCACGATCTCCGTCGCGGCGGCGATGTGCATCGCCGTGGGGAAGGTGTCGTTGGACGACTGCGACCGGTTGACGTGGTCGTTCGGGTGGACGGGCGACTTGCCGCCCAGCGGAGAGCCGGCCAGCTCGTTGGCCCGGTTGGCGATCACCTCGTTGGCGTTCATGTTCGACTGCGTTCCGCTGCCGGTCTGCCAGACCCGCAGTGGGAAGTGGTCGTCGAGCTTGCCGGCGATCACCTCGTCGGCGGCCTTCACGATCAGGTCGGCGAGGTTGGGCGGTAGCTCGGCGAGGTCGCGGTTGGCCAGGGCCGCGGCCTTCTTCAAAATGCCCATCGCCCGGACGACCGGCTGGGGCATGCGGTCGTCGCCGATGGCGAAGAAGTGCAGCGACCGGGCCGTCTGGGCGCCGTAGTAGCGGTCGGCCGGCACCTCGACGGTGCCGAGGGTGTCGCGCTCGGTGCGGGTGGCGGACATGGCCGGGAGTCTCCTCGATGGAATGGGGCCGCAGTCGTCAGTGTATGGCCGGTATCGGAGTTGCAGACTCCAAGCCATAGGTCTTATAGGCCCCGTGGGACCCGTGAGACCTATTTCTTCGCTGAGAGGTGCCGCCGTGCCGACGCTGAACCGCTTCCCCCTGCTGGGCCTGTGGGCCGAAGAGGCCGCCCGCCGGGCCGGCTTCCGCCGGGACGAGGCCGAATCCCTCGGCCACGCCTACGCCGTCCTCTACGCCATCCGGGCCAACCGCCGGCCGGAGCCGCTGGCCGCCAAGGACCACGCCACGGCGGAGCACCACCGCAAGTCCCACCGCCGCGGCCCGCGGGTCCACTTCGGCGGCGACGACCTGGACGTGACCCGCACGGCCGATGGCCACGTCCGCGGCCACGTCGGCGGCGACGGGGCGCAGACGCCGGCCAGCTACCGCAGGTCGGTCGCCGGCAAGTTCCTGCCGGGGTACTACGAGCGACTCCAGAAGGCGTTCCGCCGGGTGCTGCGGGGCGTCCGGCCGAAGGACCTCCGCGAGCGGGCGGTGTACGACCTGTACGACGAGTGGAAGCGGACGTGCGGGGTCGGCCGGCGAGTGGACCTGGACCGGCTCTTGGAGTGGTGCGCGGAGCGGGCGGGCCAGCGGGTCGCTTGACCGGTTTTCGCGGCCGGGCCTATAATCCACCCCAGGTCCCCTCCGATGCCACCCCGAAAGCGAGGCCGCGCGTGCCGGTCCAGATGGAGTTGAAGCGGATCATCATCAGCGAGATCCACGAGCAGCAGGTGATCACGCTGAAGGAGGTGGACGGGGACCGGAGTTTCCCGATCGTCATCGGCATCTTCGAGGCGACGAGCATCGACCGGCGGGTGAAGGGGATCACCAACCCGCGGCCGCTGACGCACGACCTGGTGGCCAACGCGATCGAGTCGATGGGCGGGGAGCTGCAGGACGTGTACATCAACGACCTGCGGGAGCACACCTACTTCGCCAAGCTGCGGGTCCGCCAGGAGGGCGAGCTGGTGGAGATCGACTGCCGGCCGAGCGACGCGATCGCCCTGGCGGTGACGGCGCGGGTGCCGATCTACGTGGCCGAGGACGTGCTCGGCGAAGTCTGGGGTGAGTAATTGAGAGAATGGGTCCCATGGGACTCATGAGTCCCATGTGGGACCCATTCCTTACCGTAGCGCCCCCTCTGCCGCCTCCGCCCCGACGATCGGCGCCTGGCAGGCGTAGTTCTGACAGATGTAGGTCGTCACCGGCCCCCGCGGCGGCTTGTCCGCCAGCAGCGGCAATTTCGCCGCTTCGGGGTCGTCCTTGGCCGGGTCGCGGTAGGCCACCACTCGCCGCGGGCGGAACGGCTCCAACGCCGCCCGCAGCACCCGCCTGGCCTCTTCGCCGCTCCCGACCGCCGCCACCTCCTCCACCGGACCTAGCGCGAAGTCCAGGGCGATCAGCGCCTGCGCCGCGGCCGTCGGTGCGTCGTGCATCACCCCCCGCAGCGCCCGCAGGCCGCGGTCGGCCTCCTGCCGCCACCGGGCCGTGCCGGTCATCTCCGCCAGCCGCAAAAGGCCGGTCACCGCCATGCCGCTGCCGGACGGGATCGAGGCGTCGTGCTGGTCCTTGAGCCGCATGATCAGGTCGCCCTGCCCGGCCGGCGTCGTGAAGAACCCGCCAGCCTCGCGGTCGGCGAAGCGATCGACCATGATGCCGGCCAGTTGCTCCGCGTCGCGCAGCCAGCGGACCTCGAACGTCGCCCCGTATAGCTGGACCAAGGCGTCGATCAAGAAGGCGTAGTCTTCGAGGTAGGCGTCGATCTTGGGGGCCGAGCCGACGGCCGTGGTGCGGTACAGCCGGCCGTCGGGGGTCCGCATGTTCGTCAGAATGTAGTCGGCGGCGCGGATGGCGGCGGTCGTGTAGTCGCCCCGGTCGAGGACGGCCCCGGCCCTGGCGAACGCGGCGATCATCAGGCCGTTCCACGACGTGAGGATTTTCTCGTCCCGCCCCGGCCATTTGCGCTTGGATCGCACGGCGAGCAGCTTTTTCCTCGCCTCCGCGAGCTTCTCCCGGAGTCCGCCCCCGTCCATTTTCAGCAGGGCGGCGTCCTGCTCGTCGGTCTTCGGGCGGTGCAGGATCGTGTGGCCTTCCCAGTTGCCCCCCGGCGTCACGTCGTAGACCGGCTCGAACACGTCCGCCAGCTCGCCGCCGAGCACATCGCGGACTTCGCGCTCCGACCAGACGTAGAACTTGCCCTCGACACCCTCGCTGTCGGCATCCTGGGTTGAGTAGAACGGCCCGACCGGGGCGGTCATCTCCCGCAGCACGTAGTCCAGCGTCTCCTCCACGACCCGCCGGTAGAACGGCTCGCCGGTCGCCTGGTGCGCCTCCAAGTAGGCGACGCTCAGAAGCGCGTTGTCGTAGAGCATCTTCTCGAAGTGCGGCACCAGCCACCGCTCGTCCACGCTGTACCGGTGGAAGCCGCCGCCGAGGTGGTCGTAAATGCCGCCCGCGGCCATGTGGTCGAGCGTCGTGCGGACCATCGCCAGGGCGTCGGCGTCGCCGAACCGGTGCCAGGCGCGGAGCAGCAGCCGCAGGTCGATCGCGTGCGGGAACTTCGGGGCCGTGCCAAACCCGCCGTGCCGCGCGTCGAACATCTGCCGCAGTATTTGCGGCACGATGCGCAACAGACCGACGGTCAGCTCGCCCTCGATTTCGCCCGGTTGACCGTGGCGGCGAAGCACGTCGGTGATGTGGCCGGCCGAGTTCACGACCTCGTCCCGCCGGTCCCGCCACGCCTCGGCCAGAGCGGTGAGCACCCGCCGGAAGCTCGGCCGGCCGTAGGAGTCACGCGGCGGGTAGTAGGTGCCGGCGTAGAACGGGTGCAGGTCGGGGGTGAGCCAGACGGACATCGGCCAGCCGCCCTGGCCGTGGTTGAGGGCCTGGACGGCGGCCATGTAGATGGCGTCCACGTCCGGCCGCTCCTCGCGGTCCACCTTGACCGGGACGAAGTGCTCGTTGAGCAGCCGGGCGGTGTCCGCGTCCTCGAAGCTCTCGTGCTCCATGACGTGGCACCAGTGGCAGGCCGAGTAGCCGACCGACAGGAAGATCGGCTTGTCCTCGCGCTTCGCTTTTTCGAGCGCCTCCGGCCCCCACGGGTGCCAATCGACGGGGTTATAGGCGTGCTGGCGGAGGTAGAGGGAGGATTCGGACGCGAGGCGGTTCATGACGGCGGTCCCCGGGCGGGGGCGATACCGTCATGATAGGGCGGAAGGAAAAGAAGAAATGAACCACAGATGCACACGGATGCACACAGATCAGAAGAGAGAAACACCGTTCTTCTCTTCTGATCTGTGTGCATCCGTGTGCATCTGTGGTTCATTTCTTATTCGGTTGTTGCCGTTGCCAGGAGGCCGTCGGCCCGGCCGACGGCGGCGCAGCCGTGGGTGACCAGCTTCGCCACCGCCCTGCCGGCCAGCGCCCGCTGCCACACTGGCGGCCGGTCCGTCCGCGCCGCCAACTTCACCGACGACCGCAGCCAGTCGGCGTGCCGGTCCGGCCGCACGGCCACGACGCGGAACCCGGCCCGCTCTAGCATCCGCCGCAAGGTCGGCGGGGTGAAGTGCGTCAGGTGCCGCGGCAGGTCCAGGCCGAACCACGCCGGGCCGAACCAGCCGAACGCGGCCCCGGCGATGTTCGGCACGGCCACCACCAGCCGCCCGCCGGGAACGAGCAGCCGGCGGACCTCCCGCAGCGTGGTGAGCGGCTCGTGGACGTGCTCCAGCGAGTGCCACATCGTCACCACGTCGAACGACTCGGCGGCCAGCGCCGGGTGCGGCAGCGTGCCGGCGAACGCCCGCACGCCCAGCCCGCCGCGGACGGCGGCGACGGCGTCGGCGGAGGCGTCGATCCCGGTGACCGACCACCCCTGGCCGGCCGCCCAGGCGAGCAGCGCCCCGCCGCCGCAGCCGAAGTCGAGCAGCCGGCCGGGGGCGGTCCGGCCGATGGCCGCCGCCAGCCGGCGGAACTTGGCGGAGCGGTCTCGCTCCCGCGGCCGCTGGGTCGGGCGGTAGGACGGCGGGTAGAACTGGCGGATGGTGGCCGGGTCCGGACGGGGGCTGGTGACGTGCAGGCCGCACTCGTCGCAGCGGACGACGGCGAACCGCAGCCCCGGGCCGCCGGGCGTCGGGTCGGGGGCCTCGACGACGGGCGTCCGCCGGTCGCCGCCGCACAGCGGGCAGGCGGGGTCGTCCCAGGTGACGCCGGGCCGCGCGGCCGCGGGCCGCAGTTGGGGGGAGTAGATCATCCGTCGAACTCCGTTTCGGACGGAATGGGGAATCGGGGGAGTATACGCCGGGGCGGCAGGACGGGTCAATGCGGACCGCGGTTAGCCGCGACGCGGAGTCTGCGGAGCGGAGCGGGTATTTAGCCCCCGGTCAATGACCGGGGGCTAAATGCTCCGCGTCGCGGCTAACCGCTACAATGGTGTCGAATGACCCCCTCATCACCAACCCCGCCCCGGTGGGAGCTGGCCGCCGAGGCGATCGTCGTCAAGATCCGCTGGTTCGGCCTGGTCCTCGGCTACCTGGCCGTCAACCTCGCCGCCACTGACGGCCGGCTGGTGCTCAACGCCATCCTCGCCTTCGGCGCCGGGTACACGCTGC
>DASXAN010001248.1:0-6881 GCA_036406755.1 Gemmataceae bacterium | reverse complement strand
AGCTTCTACCGGGCGCTGGAACAGATTCAGAAGCGGATGGCCGACGTCAACCCGATCGACGTGTTCACCCAGGCCGTGGAGCACGTCAAGCCGTCCGTCGAGGTCCGCAGCCGGCGGGTCGGCGGGGCCACGTACCAGGTGCCGATGCAGGTGAACAAGACCCGCCAGCAGAGCCTGGCGATCCGCTGGCTGATCGGGGCGGCCCGGAACAAGGCCGGCAAGCCGATGTTCCTGCGGCTGGCGGACGAGCTGATGGCCGCCTACCGCCGCGAGGGCGAGGCGATGGCCAAGCGGGAGACGACGATCAAGATGGCCGAGGCGAACAAGGCGTTCTCCCACTTCGCCTGGTGAGTGCGTAGAATTAACCACAGAGGCACAGCGGGCACAGAGAAGAAAAGACAGAGTTAGGAAAGAACGACTTTTCTTTCTCCTTCTCTGTCTTTTCGTCTCTGTGCCCGCTGTGCCTCTGTGGTTAGTTATTCGAGGTCCGCCATGCCGCCGGCCAAGGGATACCAGCTCGACCGCATCCGCAACCTCGGCGTCATCGCCCACATCGACGCGGGCAAGACGACGACGACCGAGCACATCCTCTACTACGCCGGGGCCACCCACAAGCTCGGCGGCGTGGACCAGGGCACGACCGTCACCGACTATGACGAGGAGGAGCAGGAGCGGGGCATCACGATCTACAGCGCCTGCATTCCCTTCCAGTGGCGGGACCGGACCGTCAACCTGATCGACACCCCCGGCCATGTTGACTTCACCGCCGAGGTCGAGCGGAGCCTGCGAGTGCTCGACGGGGCCGTGGTCGTGTTCGACGCCCAGAAGGGGGTCGAGGCGCAGTCGGAGACGGTCTGGCACCAGGCGAACAAGTACGGCGTGCCGCGGCTGGTGTTCGTCAACAAGATGGACGTCGTCGGCGCCGACTTCGACAACGTCCTGGCCGAAATCCGCGACCGTCTGGAGGGCGTACCAGTTCCGGTCGTCGTCCCGATCGGCTCCGGATCGGTCAAAGACAGCCCGGCGCCTTTCGCCGGCGTCATCGACCTACTGGCGATGGAGGCACTGTACTTCGAGCCGCCGGACGGAAAAAAAATCCGCCGCGAGCCGATCCCCGCCGAGTTGCGGGACAAGGCCCAGGCGTACCGGGACCAACTCTTTGACGCGCTGACTCGCCACGACGAGCACGACCTGATCACGTCGGCGCTCTTGGAAGGCCGGCCGCCGGACCCGGACAAGGTGAAGCAGCTGCTCCGCGAACAGACACTCAAGCGCCAGATTCAGGCTGTATTGTGCGGCTCCGGCCGCGAGCACGCCGGCATCCAGTCCCTCTTGGACGCGGTGTGCGACTACCTGCCCAGCCCACTCGACCGCCCGCCGGTCACCGGCACCAATCCCAAGAAGCCGGGCAAGGAGGAGAAGCGGAAGCCGGACACGACCGAGCCGTTCTGCGGGCTGGTGTTCAAAGTGGTGGCCCACCCGAACGGGGAGCGGTTCTTCGTCCGCGTCTATTCCGGAGTTCTGAAGCCGCAGACCCGGCCGTATAACCCGGGCAAGGAGGTCAAGGAGTTGACCGGCAAGCTATACCACGTCCACGCCGACCCGCTCCGCGGGCTGGAGGAGGTGGCGGAGGCCCCGGCCGGGGACATCGTCGCGCTCGTGGGCCTGCGCCAGAGCGTCACCGGCGACACGCTCTGCGAGACGCAACACCCGATCCTGCTGGAGCCGATCCAGTTCGCCGAGGCGGTGGTCAGCCAGTCGATCGAGCCAGAGTCGTCGGCCGACAAGGACAAGCTCGTCACGACGCTCGACCTCCTTCAGCGCGAGGACCCGACCTTCCGGGTACGGGTGGACAAGGACACCGGCCAGACGCTGATGAGCGGCATGGGGATGCTGCACTTGGAAGTGAAGCGACACCGCATGGAGCGCGACTTCCGGCTGAAGGTCCGGGTGGGCAAGCCGCGGGTGAGCTATCGGGAGACGGTGCGGGCGGAGGCGCGGGCGGAGGGCGAGTTCGACCGGGTGATCGGCGGTACGGCCGTGAAGGCCGCGGTGACGCTGACACTTAAGCCGGACGCGACCGAGAAGCACCTGCCGATCGACTACGCCATCGACCGTGACACCCTAGCCCCCGCAACGGCCGCGGCGCTGGAGCAGGGCGTCCGCGGGGCGCTGGAATCCGGCCTGCTCGGCTACCCGGTGATCAACGTCCGGGCGACCGTCGACGGGGTCACTGACAGCCCGGAGGTGACGCCGACGGTTAACGAGATGGCGGTGCAGGCGGCGGCGGCCGACGCGGTCAACAAGGCCATGCGAGATAACATGGCGCTGTTGGAGCCGATCATGCGGGTGGAGGTCGCCGTGCCGGAGGAGGCGCTGGGGCCGGTGACAGCCGACTTGAGCGCCCGCCGGGCGGAGATCGACGACTCCTCGCCCCGCGGCAAGTGGTGGGTGGTGGAGGCGCGGGCACCGCTGGCGAAGCTGTTCGACTACGCCGACGCGCTGCGGAGCCTGAGTCAGGGGCGGGCCAGCTCGACGATGGAACCACACTCGTACGCCCCGGCGCCGCCAGACGTAATGCGGGGTATCATCGACGGCGACGGTTACTGAAGGCGCTTACGGCCTAGCGACCGGGTTGCCTCACCAACGACGAATCCTTGATCACCGGCCGTCCGCCGAACGCCGGATACGTCACATCCGACCGCGATCGCTCCAGCATGACCCGATGGAGTGCCGGCACGGTGTTCGGTACCGGGTCGGTCGGATTGACCGGGTCCGGCGGCGGCATCGGCACCGGCTGGGCCGGGCCGCCGTCATAACGGAACGTGTCAGCCGGCTGCTGCGGGGGCGTCACGTCGAGCCGTCGCTCCGATCGCGCGCCCGGCCGAAGTGTGATCGTGCCGCTGAAATACCGCCCCTGATAGCCGATGACGATGGTCGGACGGGTGCCCGGTACCAACGTCGGGGCGAACGGGATCTGCTCCGGTCCCGCCGGCAGAGTTGCTGACGGCGCTGGAGTGGGTAGGGGGACGTAGTTCGGCGTACCGTAGAACGGAGTCGCGTAAGCGACCGGCGGGTACACCGGGAGAGCGTAGCCGTACTTCAACGGCCGCCAGCGGTAGAAGATAGGAACTGCCTGGGCGACCCTGGCGGGGGGACCAACGAGGTCGCCACCGAACGCCTGTCCGATGACTAGCAGCACCATGGCCGCCGAAGTCTGAATGCGCGTTAACGGCATCGGAAGGCCTCCCGGGGTCATTCTGTCCACGTTATCCGCGCCGCGTCATTGTAAGCGGGCGGACTGGGCCATCCAACGGCCCGCAGGCTTGCCCCGCAAGAAGACGCCGGGGCCGGCCTCGTTGGCCGGCCCCGGCGAGTCACATCGGTTCCGGCTCACTGGCCGCGCGTGTCCTTGACCAGCAGCGGATCGCGAGCGGTCCGGACCTTGCCCGACGTCTCGCCGTAGGCCGGGTACTCCAGCTTCTTCGCCGGCCGGCGGGCGACCGCGTCCGTCATCGGCGCTGGTGGCGGCGGCGTTCGCGGCGTCACCGAATTCGGCAACGGTGCCGGTGGCGGCACCGGGTTGGACGGGCCGCCGTCGTACCGGTAGCCGCCTTGCGGCGTCGGAGGCGGCGCCGTTTCCCAGCCCGCCGCCGGTGCGAAGTTTTCGCAAGTGCAATTGGACGGCGAGCTCCACACTACGGCTGGCGATGTGGACCACGCGTCACTCACGAAGCTTGTGCCGACGACGCCCCACGATCCGCCAACCCAGGGCCGATTCCAGCCCCAGCCCCACGGCCGCCAGGCGGCGACCCAGGGCCGATTCCAGCCCCACCGGCCCCAAGGTCGATTCCAACCCCAACCCCAGCCCCACGGGCGGCCGACCCAGCCACGGTTCCAACCCCAGCCCCAGCTCCATGGGCGGCCAACCCAGGGTCGACCCGAACCCCAACCCCACGCACGACCGCCCACGAAGCGGGCCGTCCCGACATGCCCCCAGCCGCCGTGGAAGCTGCCGCCGTGGAAGCCGGCGGCGTGGAACCCGCCGGCGTGAGCCATACCGCCGTGGAAGCCACCGCCGTGGAAGCCGCCGCCATGGGCTACCAGGATGGTGCTCGCCGTTGTCGCCAGGTCGCCTTTCAGGGTGATGACCGGTGCGTCGTCACCCGGGATTTGGTTTAGGCTGCCCACGCCCGCGAGGAGCGTGGTATCGGCGGCCGGAGCGGCGGGGCAAACGAATGCCACACCGACCAATGCTGCGACTGTCCCGATGATAGTGGCTCTCATAGTGCCCTCCTGCGGCGATCACTGCCATCGCCCATCCTACGCGCTTTGCCAACCCGGGTCAAACGTCGGCTTGACCGACCGGGCTCGGTGCGGCATCGTCGCCGCCCGGAAGGAGGCTCGCCATGCGCCGCCGCTGGATCGTGGCCGGGTTGTTGCTCGTCGGGGCCGGCTGCAACCGGCAGGACGCGGAATGCCTCGGCCGCGTCGGCCACCTCGTCGCCAACCGGCTGGAGAAGCTCAAACCGGGCGCCGCCAAGGACGGTACGCTGGCCGGGGCGCTGCCCGGCTACGGGCCGCCGGAGCAGCCCGCGGACGGCAACCGACCAGATGCCAAATGAAACCGGGGGGCCGAAGCGGCCCCCCGGCATCGAGGGAGTCAACACCCGCCCGATCGGCGGGCGGGGTCCGGTTTAGTACATGTCGTCGTATCCGCCCCCACCGCCGGCGGCCTTCTTCTCCTCCTTGGGCATCTCGGCCACCAGGGCGTCGCTGGTCAGCAGCAGCGTGGCGACGCTGGCCGCGTTCTGGAGCGCGCTCCGCACGACCTTGGTCGGGTCGATGATCCCCTCCTTGACCATGTCGCAGTACTTGTCGTTGCGGGCGTCGTAGCCGAAGTTGGCGTTCTTCTCCTCGAGCACCTTGGCGGCGACGATGTTGCCGTCCTCGCCGGCGTTCTCGCAGATCTGGCGGATCGGTGACCGGCAGGCCCGCAAGACGATCTCGTACCCGACCCTCTCGTCGTCGATCAGGTCGCCGGCCTTGAGCCCCTGGCTGGCCCGGAGCAGGGCAACGCCGCCGCCCGGCAGGATGCCCTCCTGGATGGCCGCCCGGGTGGCGTGCATGGCGTCCTCAACCCGGGCCTTCTTCTCCTTGACCTCGCTCTCCGTCGCCCCGCCGACGTTGATCTTGGCGACCCCGCCGGACAGCTTGGCGATCCGCTCGCTCAGCTTCTCCTTGTCGTAGTCGCTGGTGGACTTCTGGAGCTCGTTCTGGATCAGCGCCACCCGGCCCCTGATCGCGTCCTTCTTGCCGGCCCCCTCGATGATCGTCGTGTTGTCCTTGTCGATCTTGACCTTCTTCGCCCGCCCCAGGTCGCCCAGGCCGATGTTCTCCAGCTGGATGCCGAGGTCCTCGAAGATCGCCTTGCCGCCGGTGAGGATGGCGATGTCTTCCAACATCGCCTTGCGGCGGTCGCCGTACCCCGGGGCCTTCACGGCGGCGCACTTGAACACGCCGCGGATCTTGTTGACGACCAGCGTCGCCAGCGCCTCGCCCTCGACCTCCTCGCAGATGATCAGGATCGGCTTGCCGGAGTTGAGCACCTTCTCCAGCACCGGCACCAGGTCCTTGTTCGAGCTGATCTTCTTCTCGTAGATGAGGATGTACGGGTCCTCGAGATCGCACTCCATCTTCTGCGGGTCGGTGACGAAGTACGGGCTGAGGTAGCCGCGGTCGAACTGCATGCCCTCGACGAACTCGTGCGTCGTGGCGGTCGTCTTGCCCTCCTCGACCGTCAGCACGCCGTCCTTGCCGACCTTATCCATCGCCTCGGCGATGATCCGGCCGATCTCCTCGTCGTTATTGGCGGCCACGGACGCGACGTTCTGCATGTCCTTCTTGGACTTGACGTCGATCTTCATGCCTTGGAGTTTGTTGACCACGTCATCGACGGCCTTCTCGATGCCCCGCTTCATGAGCATCGGGTTGGTCCCGGCGACGACGGCCCGCAGCCCCTCGTTGTAGATCGCCTCGGCCAGGACGGTGGCGGTGGTGGTGCCGTCCCCGGCCACGTCGCTGGTCTTGGACGCCACCTCGCGGACCATGCGGGCGCCCATGTTCTCGTACTTGTCCTCCAGGTCGATCTCCTTGGCGACGGTGACGCCGTCCTTGGTGACCGTCGGCGAACCGAACGACTTCTGGATGATGACGTTCCGCCCCTTCGGCCCGAGCGTGACCTTGACGGCGCGGGCGAGTTTGGACACGCCCTTGCGCATCGCGTCGCGGGCCTCCATGTCGAAGGCAATCTGCTTGGCGCTCATGCTGACTCCCTGTGCCTGGTGAATGCGTAATCGGTTTCGCGGTTACTTGTCGAGCACGGCGAGCACGTCCTCCTCGTGCATGACGAGGATGGCGTCGCCGGAGGCCTTCTCCTTGAACTCGTCCCCGGCCCAGGCGGTGAACAGGACCCGGTCGCCCTCGCGGACCTGAAGCGCACGGCGGGTGCCGTCCTTGAGCAGTCGCCCCGGCCCGACGGCCAGGACGGTGCCGCGCTGCGGCTTCTGCTTGGCGTTATCCGGCAGGTAGACGCCGCCCTTGGATTTCTCGGACGCCTCGGTCCGGCGGACGATGATGCGATCCCCCAAAGGCCTGAGTTTCATCACTACCTCCGCGGCGACTCGAGACGCACGGTGGACGGAATTCGGGTTTTGCGAGCGATCGGCCCAAAAGCAAAGGGTGTGCCCGAAGCGATTCTTGGTCTTAAGCCATTTATTGAAGATAACTTACGACCGAAGAGCGGTCTGAGAAGTGAATCCGGAAACTGCCAAGTTCGCGGCAAAGCGGGCCGCCGACTGTCGGAATGGCAGTTTGTCCAT
>DASXAN010001247.1:0-4450 GCA_036406755.1 Gemmataceae bacterium | reverse complement strand
AACATTGCGTCGAGGTCGGGGACCTTCTCGACGCCGATCTCGGCCGCCCGCTCCGGGGTGAGGAACGGGTCCAGGCCGAGGACCCGCATGTCCATCGCGGCGGCCCGGCGGGCGACCTCGCGGCCGATCCGGCCGACGCCGACGACGCCGAGCGTCTTGCCGGCCAGCTGGGTGCCGACGAACTTGCCCCGCTCCCACTTGCCGGCCCGCATCGAGGCGTCGGCGGCCGGGACGTGCCGGGCCAGGGCCATCAGGAGGGCGACGGCGTGTTCGGCGGTGCTGAGGGTGTTGCCGCCGGGGGTGTTCATGACGACGATGCCGCGGCGGGTGGCGGCGGCCACGTCGATGTTGTCCACACCGACGCCCGCCCGGGCGACGGCCCGGAGTTGGCCGGGCTCGTCGAGCAGGTCGGCCGTCAGCCGGGTGCCGGAGCGGACGATGCAGCCGTCGGCGCCGCGGAGGGCGGCCTTGAGGTCGTCGCCCTTGAGGCCGGGGCGGTTATCCACTTCCAGGCCGGCCTGCTTGAGCAGGTCCAGGCCGGACGATTCGAGCTTGTCGCAGATCAAAACGCGGGGCATGGTGGCTTACTCGTCGTGAGGAAGGTCTACACCTGGGTGACCAACTTCCAAAACCTCCACCCGCCGGTCGTCGGCGTGGACACGGTAAAGGGCCCACAACGGGGCGACGCCGAGGACCCGATCGCCGAAGTAATCCGCCCCTTGTGGTCGGGGTCGGTGGCGAGCTCGCGGTCGATCCGGTCCGACGCGCGGGTGACGGCAACCCGGTCGGTCGCTCCATTCCAGATTTGGGCTAGCTGTTGTAATGCCTTGTCCCGCCAACCGACCGTGTAGCGGGTCACGGCTCGTCCCCCATGCCGATGCGAGCCTTGACTTCGGCATAGGAAAACGTCGGCTCCGGGCGACTCTTTTGACGTCGGACCTCATCGGGGTCGAGGGTCAGCCAGGCATGAAGGTACAGTCGCGCCTCCTGCCCGGAGCCGGGGCAGAACAGCCCCAGAAGCCGCCCGTCCGGCCCGCGGACTGCGGTGACCGTCTCGGCCGTGCCGAGGACGGAGGCTGTGTCGGCGTTCGCGACGAAGGCTGACATGACCCCTCCTCCTGGCGCGCGGCTCAGGTTCGGCTCGCCCTCACCGGTGGGGCGTAGGACGATCGGGCGCGGCAGCGGTCGGCAGCGGTGGACCGCCTTGCGGCGCCGTCCCGTTCGGGGGCAGACCGTGACCCGACGCCGCCCCTGCGTATCGGGCCGCGTGCTCGGGCGGGACGGGTGCGTAGTACCCGAGGACCGTTCCGTTCTCGTCCCGAACCTCAACCATCCCCGTCAACTGGCCGAGCGCGTTGGCGGCTGCTTCATCGACGGTCACGGATTGCATGGCCGGGCTCCCGTGGGCTGGTCGTCATTATACCGCCTGCGGGGCCGCGACCGACTCCGCCAGCGCCCGCTGGAATGCCGCCACGCCGGCCCCCGGCTCGACGCCGTAGCCCGCCTCCAGCAGCACCAGCTCCAGCCCGGCCAGTGCCGCGAGCACCTCGAACTGATCGATGTACCCCATGTGCGCCAGCCGCCAGATCTTGCCCTTGAGCGTGTCCTGGCCGTTGGCCAGCTTGAGCCCGTACTTCTTCTCGAGCTTGCCGAGCACCGCCGTGCCGTCCACGCCCTGCGGCACGGTGATGACGGTCAGCCCGTCCGCCGGCTGCTTGGCGAACACCTCCAGTCCCAGCGCCTGCACCCCGGCGCGGCAGGCCGCCGCGACCCGGGCGTGCCGCTTCCAGACGTTCTCGATCCCCTCCGCCCGCAGCCGCTTGAGGCTCGCCCGCTGGGCCTTGACGAGCGTGTTCGCCGGCGTGTACGGCGTGTCGTTCTCCGCGATCTTCGCTTTGTACCGCTTGAGGTCGAGGTAGAAGTTGCGGCCCGTCGTGTTCTTCTCGATCTTCGCCCACGCCTTGTCGCTGACCGCCACGTACGCCAGCCCCGGCGGCAGCATCAGCGCCTTCTGCGACCCGGTCACGTTCACGTCGACGTGCCAGGCGTCGGTGCGGCACTCCATCACGCCCAGGCCGGAGATCGTGTCCACGCACAGCACGGCCGGCGTCTTGGCCACGATCTTGCCGAACGCCTCGATGTCGTTGCGGACGCCGGTGGACGTCTCGCTGAACGTGGCGAACACGGCCGCCGCGTCCGGGTGCTGGGCCAGCGCCTTCTCCAACTGCTCCGGCCGGACCGCCTCGCCGTACGGCACCTCGACCGGAATGATGTTGGCGCCGAACGCCTTGCAGATGCCCCGCCACCGTTCGCCCCACCGGCCGGAGATCAAGAGGATCGCCTTCTCACCAGGGGCGACGACCCCGCTCACCGCCGACTCCATGCCGCCGGTCCCGGACGCCGTCAGCACGAGGACCATGCCCTTCGTCTGGAAGACGTACTTGAGATCTTCGACGACCTCGCCCAGCACGGCCCGGAACTCGGGGCTGCGGTGGAACGTGACCGGCTTGGCCAGCTCCAGGAGCGTCTCTTCGGGCACGGGGGTCGGGCCGGGGGTGAGCAAACGCGGCTTCATGTGTGGGTGTTCCTCGGTGTTCCGGTTTGGTGGGACCCCGTCATTGTAAGGATTCAGAGTCGGCAGGCTGCGCGCCGCCCGCCGCGCGAACCAACTGGTGTGGGCCGTGTCCGTCCGGTTATGACGATTTCCCGGCGACGGTTGCTGTCCGCGTGCAGCGACCCCGGCCCCGAGGACGGGACGGACCCGAAGGATTGGCACAAACACTGGAACGCCCGCGGCCCCGGCCGCAAGGCGCTACAGTTGTGCACCCAGGTCGGCGAGGCGCTGAATGCGGCGTTCGCCGGCTGCGGCGATGACGTGCTGCACGACGTGCTGGTATCGGCCGTCGAACCGGCCCCGCACGCCGGGCGGCTGCTGGTGACGGTAGCGGCCGCCCCGTCAGCCGCGCCGCGGACGGCAGAGGAAGTAACTGCCCACCTACACCGGGCGGCCGGGCTGCTGCGGGCGGAGGTAGCCGCCGCGATCAACCGCCGCAAGACGCCGGAGCTGGCCTATCGGGTGCTGAGTTCCCCGTAGGGTGGGTCGAGGGAGCGGAGCGAGTGAGGCCCACCGACTCCGAGGGCGAGTCCCCGCGGCGGTGGGCCTCGGTCGCTCCGCTCCCTCGATCCACCCTACACCAGCATCGCCACCGCCAGCTTTGCTGGTCCCAGCAGACTTGCTGGAACCAGCAGAATCCTGCTGGGATCAGGCGGGGGCAAAGGCGGTCAGTCGGCCGGGGCACGGGTCCAGTGGGCGCGGTGTCCGTTCGTGCCGTCGAGATCGAAGTCGGCAGCACGGAGTGATAGGACGGGTACAACCATGACCCCGACGCGGTCGAGCAGCGGTCGAACTGATCGCCGGGCCGGGCTAGGCTCCATGTCCAGGAAAACTGTAGCGTCCCGGACCCACCATCGCCCCGATGCTACGTTTGGGTAGGAAGACACCTCACACCGGTGGTCGGCCGTCAGTGTCAGCGTCATGACGGGCGGCAGGGGCAGGCGACTATGCCACACCCCCAGCAGCCGCTGCTCATCCGTGGTCAGCCGATCCACCGACAGCCACCACGCCCCGGCGGCGACCAGGGCGAGTACCCCAACGACCACGACCAGCCGGCGGCGTCCCATGCCGCCAGCCTACCGCGTCCGCCGCCGGGGTGCCACGGGGGCGACCACGTCCGGGATTCGCCTCTCGCCGGATCACTTAACTTTTTCCTTGATTCTTGCGCCACGCTTTACTACAATCCCTGAGTTAAGTCACTCCCGAGGGGTTGCCGATGATCGCAGGCAAGGACCTTGAGGCGATGTTCGATGAGGCGATGCCGCCGCTGTTCCTCCGTCGGCTGTTCGACCTGATCCAGAAGTGCTACGCGGAAGCGGACTCGCTTCGGAACCAGTTCGGACTGCGAAAGCCGATGGCCGATTGGGTCATCCCGTACGTCCGCCGGTCCTTGATCGAATCCCAAGCCTGGGAACTGGTCGGACGGTTCAAGCGGCTGACGCCCAAGGTTATGACCACGGCCAACGGCCCGAACCCCTACCTACAGGTGACCGCGGGCAAGTTCGACTTCACCATTTCGATGACCCACGAAGCCACCGGGTTGCCGCGGAACGCAGTCTTCCGGTCCAGCAACTCGCTGGTGAACTACAGCCTGTTCGCGGAGCTGGAACAGGCTGACACCGAAGCCCAGATGTATGCGATCCTGACTCACGTTCCGCATCCGACTGAACTTTGTCCGGCGCACGTCGGCATCCTGTTCCCGGACAAGGACTATACCACCGTCATCCACCGGATTGATCTTGTCGAACGGTTCTTCGCCACGGCGGCCGCGACGAAGGAAGCCGAGGCGCCGGCCCCGAACCCGATGCCGAAGCTGCGGAAGCCGCGCGATAAGAA
>DASXAN010001246.1:0-6569 GCA_036406755.1 Gemmataceae bacterium | reverse complement strand
GGGGTCAGGCACGGGCCGTCCTCCGGTACTCGGGGAAGGGGCGGCGCCGCGGCCGGTGCCGAAACGTGGTGCCCCGCCCCGGCCCGTCGGGCCGGGGCGGGGCGTGGACGCCGGGCGGGCGACCACGAGCGGGGCTGTTCCCGGCGGAGTCAGCTGGCCGGGGGCCGGCGGGTCTTGCTGGGAACCGGCCGGGGCAAGCGGGCTGCCACACTGTCCGGTGGAGCGGACCCCCGAAGCGGGGGACGCTGGTCCCACGCCGGCCGGAGGAGCCCCCGGTCACTTACCTTGACGCGTTCCGGCCGTTTCTTTAGCGCGACGGGAGTTGGCGACGACGAGGTCCCCCGACGGCCTGCGGAGCGCCGTCGCGACCCGGCATTCCGTACCGGGGACCGTGCCGGATAGAATCGCACGGATCAGACGAATGGCTCGGTCGTCCAATGAGCGCCTGGCCCGCGCCGGGCCGTCCGCTCGGTCCGGCTGTCGGCCGGCATCCGCCGTGTGCCGCTTCGCGGCCGCCCGGTCGACCTTCACGGGACGTCGGGCAGGTATAGCGGGAGAACGACCCCAGGCCCGAGGCGGCTTGAAGTCGCCGCCGTGGGGCAACCCAAGACGAAGGAGGTGGCCTGATGGAGTCGAAAGCGGTCCTGGAGAAGTGGTCCGCGCCCCGCGGCTGGACGAGCGGACCCGGGAGCACCTGGTGTTCGCATTGCTGGACGAGCTGGGGCCGGAGGCGATCAACCTGGTCGACCGCTTCCTGTTCAAGACAGCCGCTGGCGAGGACGCCGCCTCGGGCGAGGACACGTAGGCTCGGACGCCCGCCCCCACACCATGTGGGGGCCTTTCAGCGTCAGCCGAACACGCGCTGGATCGCCGCCTTCATCACTCGCGGGTACAGGTGGCGGTACCGTTTCCGCTGCTCCTCCGACTGGTGGCCGACGATCTCGTCGATCACCCGCTGGTCCACCCCCTCGCTGGCCAGGGCCGAGATGAAGCTGTGCCGCAGCACATGGTAGCCGCGGAGCACCTGCCACTTGGAGTCGGCGACCGTCCGCTTGAAGTGATCGTGGGCCCCGTCCTCGGTCACCGCCGTCGGCCCGGTGTGGGCCGTCTTACTCCGCGCCACCCGCCCGGGCTGGCAAAACAGGAACGGGCAGTCCGGCCGCACCGCCAGCCACTCCCGCAGGACCGCGGCCAGCTTCGGCGTCAGCGGGGCGGTCCGGGTCGAACGCTTGCCCCGGACCCGCTTCTTCTCCCGGATCGTCACCGCGCCGCCGGCCACGTCTACGTCTGCGGCCAGCGCCCGCAGCAGCTCGCTCCGCCGGGCGCCGGTGTAGGCGGCGAACGTCACCATCGGGTACACCCAGGGGAGCGTAGCGTGCTTGCGGACATGGGCGAGGAACTGCTCGACCTCCGGCCGCGTCAGGTACAGCGCCTCCCAGAGGGTGTCGCGGCGGGCGTCGTCCGGCCGCTTGGCGGCGATGAGCGCCTCGATCTCGGCGAACGTGCGGAACGGCTCCTTTTCCTCCTCCTTCGGGAACCGCAGCCCCCGGCCGGGGAACGGGCCCTTGACCAGGTTGGCTTGTACGCCCCAGTTCCAGCAGGCGCGGAACGAGGCGACCTCCTTTTTGAGTGTGACGGCCGCGACGCCCTTCCGCTGCCGCCGATCGACGTGTGCCTGCAGGTCCTGGAGCGTCAGCCCTTGGATGCGGAACCGCTCGCCCAGGCTGGCGACGACCTGGTTCAGGTGCGAGCGGGCCGTGCCGAGCGAGTTGGCCTCGATCGTTCCGTTGGCGTGCGTCTCCAGGTAGGCGTCGGCGAGTTGCCGGGCGGTGACCTTCTCCGGCCGGGCGGCGACGACCGGCACCTTGCCGCCGGCGGCGACGAAGGATTCGAGCGGGACGCCCTCCGGGAGGGAGAGCCGCCCACGCTCTATTAGGTCGAGCGTCTCGTCCACCTCGGCGCCCTTCGCTCGAGCCTGCGATTCGGTGACGGTGCCGACGGTGAAGTGGTACCGGCCGCCGCGGAAGCGGAAGGTGCAGTAATACGCGTCGCCCTTCTTGCGGATGCCTGCCATGTGCGTCTCCTCTGTGGAAACGCCCTGTAGGTGCCCTGCCAGCGGAAAGTTGGCGGAAAACACCGGGCCAACGACAGAGGGCAAAGGCCACGCCAAAGGCGTAAGCCCTTGCCCTCGAAGGTGCCGGAGACAGGACTTGAACCTGCACTCCCACTAAAGGGAACCAGGCCCTCAACCTGGCGCGTCTGCCAATTCCGCCACTCCGGCTGACTGACCCCCTCATCATAGACCACCGCCGGCCGGACTCAAGACCCCACCCGGCCGCAAAGTCCGCTGGCGGCCGGCCCGGCTCGCACCGTACAATGGGGCCGCGGTCCGCCCTACGTTCGGTCGTGTGACCCGTACTCAGGAGCACCCCGGCCATGAGCTCCCAACCCCGGCCCGACGCGGCCCAGGTCGTCGGGTTCCTCGGCGTCGGCCTGGACGGCGACGGCCACCGCCGCGTCACGCAGGCCGAACACTTCCTCCTCGTCGGCGGGTCCGCCGAGACGCACGAACGGATGCAGGAGACGGTCGTCCGGTTCGAGGAGGCCCTGGACAAGCGGGGCAAGCGGCTCCGGGACGTCTCCCCGGAGGAGGCGGTCGATCTGCTGCGGGACGCCCACCGGACGGACTGACCCGGCGGCGCAAGTCTGAACACGGTCCGGCGAATAGCCTATACCCGGCGTGAAACCGCCCCCGCGGCGGGCGGGTATCCGTGTCCAGAGGCCGTGCCGTGTTCGCCGACGACGCCACGCTGGTGCGGCGGTGCCTGCGGAACGACGCGGTCGCCGTCCGCGCCCTGGTCGAGCGGTACCAGGGGTGCGTCTACGGCCTGTGCGTGCGGCTGCTCGGCCACCGGCACGACGCCGAGGACGTCACCCAGGAGGTGTTCCTCCGCGTCTTCCGCAGCCTCCGCCGGTGGGACCCGGCCCGGCCCTTGCAGCCGTGGGTGCTCGGCATCGCCGCCAACCGCTGCCGCACCTGGCTGGCCCGGGCCGCCCGCCGCCCCGAGCCGGTGGACTACCTGGCCGACACCGCCGCCGACCCGCGGTCCGACTGTCCGGCGGCCGACGACGCCCGGGAACTGGCCCGGGAACTGGCCCGCGCCCTGGCCGGCCTCCGCCCCGACTACCGCACCGCCTTCGTGCTGTTCCACGAGCACGGCCGGTCGTACGAGGCGATCGCGGCGGCCCTGCGGCGGCCGGTCGGCACGGTCAAGACGTGGCTGCACCGCGCCCGGCTGGAGCTGCTCGACGCGCTGCGCCGCCGCGGCATGGTCGAGGCGCCCGAGGATCTGCGGATGAAGAAGGCGGATTAGGACACAGGTCCTATCAGTCCCGTAGGACCCACAAAGACCATGAACGCCGCCCCCGACTTGCCCCCCCCGCCCGAGTGCGCCGCCGCCCTGGACGTGCTCCACCGCCGGCTCGACGGCGAAACCGTCGATCTGCCGCCCGCCGTCGCCGCCCACGTCGCCGCCTGCCCGGACTGCCGCGGCCGGTTCGCCGCGATCGACCGGCTGACGGCCGCCCTGACCGGGACGCAACTCCCGCCGGTGCGGCCACTGCTGACCGAGCGGATCGTCGCCGGCGCGCTCGCCGACGGCCGCCGGCGACAGCGGCTGCGCCGCCTGCCGCTGGCCGTCGCCGGGCTGGCGGCCGCGGCCCTCGCCGCGATCTGGCTGTCCCGCCTGCCGTCCACGCTGTCGCCGGTTACGCCACGGCCGGCCGGGCCGGAGATGGTCCGCGAGCAGCAACCGGCCACGCCGAACCTGCGGCGGGAGGCGGCCGAGGCCGGACAGGCCGTGGCGTCTCTGACTCGCCGGACGGCGGCCGACGCCGTCGGCGTCGGCCGGCAGCTGGTGCCGGCCGTGCCGACGCCGCCGTGGCCGCCGGCCCTGGAGCCGGCCGCCCGCCCGTTCGGGGACGCCGGCCAGGCTTTGGCCGACGGGTTCGAGCCGGTCGCCACGTCCGCCCGCCGAGCCGCCCGCCTGTTCTGGCGCGACCTGCCCCTGGCGCAACAGGACTAACCACGGAGGACACCGAGAAAGCCATGAAGACACTTCTGACGACCTGTCTTTTGCCTTCTCTGTGTTCTCTCTGCCTCTGTGGTTATTCATCCTCCGCCTCGCCCCGTGACGAGTTGCTGCGCTTGGCCCCGGCCGACGCCGGGTTCTGCGTCGTCGTCCAGGGGTTGCGGGATCAGGTCGCCCGGCTGGAGAAATCGCCGTTCGCCGCCCGGCTGGCAGCGTCCCCCTACGGCAAGGCCGTCCGCGAGTCGCCGGAGGTCCGTAAACTCGCCCACATCGACGAGCAGCTTCGCACCCACCTGAACGTCTCCTGGGCCCAGCTCCGCGACGACATTCTCGGCGACGCCGTCGTGCTGGCCTACACCCCCGGCCCGCCGGATCATCCCGAGGCCGAGCAAGGGCTGCTGCTCGTCCACGCCCGCCGGCCGGACCTGCTCGCCGGCCTGCTCGACCGGCTCAACGACCAGCAGCAGAAGGCCGGCGAACTGACCGCGGTCGACCGGCGGGAGCACCGCGGCCAGGGCTACGTCGTCCGCCGCAAGAAGGCCGGCGGCACGGAGGTCTACTTCCTCCGCGGCCCGGTGCTGGCGTTCACCGATTCGGAGGCCGCGCTGCGGGCCGCCATCGACCGTGACCAGAACGCCAGGCCGGCCGACGCCGACCCGCCGACCGTGTCCGCCCGGCTGCGGGCGCTTGGGGTGGACCGCGATTTCGTCGTTTGGTGGGTCAACCCGCGGGCGTTCGACGCCGCGCTGGCGGCCAAGGTGGCGTCGGTCAAGGGGGTGGAGGCGGCGATCCTCGGCGCGTTCGAGCGGTACTGGAAGGCGCTGGACGGGGCGGCCGTGTCCGTCGCCCTCGGCCGCGACCCGACCGTGAACCTGGCCGTGCAGGCCCGGACAGATGCCCTGCCGGCCCCGGCCCGCCGGCTGCTGGCGGAGGCGGCCCGGCCGTCGGCCGTGTGGGCGAGTTTCCCGGACAACGCCCTGTTCGCGGCTGCCGGGCGGGTGCCGTGGGACGCGGCCGCCGAGGCCGGTAGCGAGTTCCTGACGGCCGACGCTCGCCGCGACGTACAGGACGCGGTCGAGCGGACGGTCGGGGCGATCCTCGGGCGCGACGTGCTGCCCCAGCTGCTGCGGCACCTGGGGCCGGACTGGGGGGTGTGCGTGATGCCGCCGGAGTCGGGCGACCGCGGCTGGCTGCCGTCGCTGACGGCCGTGCTGCGGCTGCGGCCCGGCGAAGGCAAGGTGCCGGTCGAACAGCGGGTACTGGACGGCCTGGACTTCGTCGCCCGGCTGGCGGTGCTCGGGTACAACGGCCAGCGGACCGAGCCGCTGCGGCTGCGGGTGGAGTCGCAGGACGGGGTGGACGTGCGGGTGATCGAGGGCGGGCGGTTGCCGCCGGGGTTGCAGCCGGCGTTCGCCTGGAAGGGCGGCTACCTGGTGCTGGCGAGCACGCCGGAGGCGGTGCGGCGGTTCGTCCCGCCGACGCGGGCCGCCGACGCCGCCCCGGAACCGGCGGAGGTGCCGCTGGTGCGGCTGACGCTCCAGGGCTGGGCCGGCTACCTGCGGGCGTACCGCGGCCCGGTGGCGGCGCACCTGGCGGAGGCGGACAAGATTCCCGTGGCCGAGGCCCAGGCCCGGATCGACCGCTGGCTGGACGGGCTGGACCTGTTTGACGGCGTCGAGGTGGTGCAGCGGACGGCCGCCGGCCGGGCGACGGTGACGGTGCGGCTCAAGACGCTGCCGCGAACGGGGGAATAGGTCAGAGGCCGGAGCCGGGCAGCGGCTGCACGGGATAGACGACGCAGACGAGTCGTCGGTCCTCGTAGACGACGTACCGAACGACCAGCGGCGGGACGACGCTGATCCATTCCCGCCCAGACCCGACGGCCGAATCCCGGATCGGCTCGCCGAATTGGGGGTAAACGCGGAGTCGGTGATCGATGGCCTGCGCGGCCGTCACGAGCGGTTGGTGGCGTCCTTGAGCCTTGGCCCGGGCGATGAGAGCTGTCAATTCGTCCTGCACCCGGCCGGAGTAAGAGACACGGTACGGCGTGAACCCGCCCGGCGGATCAGCCATCGGTGCCGGCCGCCTCTTTGAGTCCGCGGAGGAATTCCTCCGAGCTGATCCCGCCACCGTTCTCGAGCATGTCGCGGAGTTCGGCGGCGATCTGCTCCTCACTGTACCGCTGCCACTGTTGCATGGCCCATTCCAGCAGCTCGGGCGTCACCGGAATCGGCTGCGGCTCGGGGCCGGTCCCGGCACCGTTCGCGTCGATCCGATCCGCTCCCGCCGATTCAGCCGGATGGGTTGAACGCTCCGGGGTGTCGTTGTTCGGAGTCATCGCCGCACCATCGGTCAATGTTGGCCGTTCCCTACTATTGTACCTCGGCGCAAGAAAAACCCCACTGAACTCCCAGCAAGCTGGTCGAACAGTGGGGCCGGAACAGAGAAGAGGCCGTTTGAACGGTCGCGACTTTAACT
>DASXAN010001245.1:0-3952 GCA_036406755.1 Gemmataceae bacterium | reverse complement strand
CGTCCTCCCGGACGAGGGCCAGATATGGGCCGGCGAACGCCCACTCGTCGTCCGAGACATCGGTCGGGTACGGCTTCCGTGCGGTCGTCATCCCGCTAACATATGGCCCGACCAGCCCATAAATGCATAACAGGCTCTAGGCGTGCTCGAACGTCAGCCGCTCGCCGTAGGCCGCCGCGGTGAACGCCTCGATCGCCTCCCGCAGGCCCAGGGCCGGGAAGTGCATCTTGTCCGTGTCGGTCTCGCCCAGGCCGAGCCGGCCGGCCTCCCACAGGTGGCGGACGCCCTGGGCGCGGAACCCCAACAGGCGGGCGCCGACCACGTCCGCCGCCACGGCGTCGGTGCCGGCGATCACCAGCCCGGTTTCGACGGCGTGCCCGCCGAGCGGCCCGGTGCCGATCATGGCCGGGTGGCCGGCAATCACCGCCAGGCCGATCGGGAACCGCTTCGCCATCGCCGCGATGAACGAGTGCATGTCGTCGAAGAAGGCGTTGGCGTGCTGCTGCGAGTGCCGCGGGTGGCCGTAGTAGTCGGCCGCCGGGAACGACATGGCGACGTTCTTCAGCGACAGGGTGACGGTCGCCGTCTCGTGCAGCTTCAGCTGGGCCAGCGAGACGAGCGTCTCGTACCGGAGCACCCGCGGGTTGACCATGACCGACTTCTGCGGCCCGGCCACGTCCCGGTCCGGGGCGTACGCCAGCGGCACCTCGGTGAACGGCGGGCGGTTGTGGTCGAAGAACGTCGCCCCCTCGTCTTCGACCACGTCCATCAATCCGGCGACGCGGAACACCTCGTCCGTCTCGGCCGCCCCGGACCCGCCGGTGACGACCAGCTCCCGCGGGCCGAACCGCTCGAGCTGCCGCAGCACGGCCCGGAGCGTGTCCGGCTGGGTGACGCCGGTCGTGTCGTCGGCCGAGGCCCAGGTTTCGTTCGGCTTGACCGCCACCCGCTTGCCCCGGACCAGGGACTCCAGCGGGAGGTGGCCGAACGCCTCGGCGACGGCCGCGGCGACGTCGGCGGCGCGGGTGATGACGACTTCGGCCATCGGCGCACCCCCTCACCGCGCCCGGTCGGCCAGGCCGGTGACGCCGGCGTGCTGGGCGCAGTGGGCGCAGCAGAAGACGGTGCCGTCGTCCTCGACGCCGTGGCCCAGGACCTTACACCCGCAATGGGCGCAGGCCGGGGCCAGCGCGTGGGCGGCACACTCGAACGAGTCGAACGTGTGCGTGGCGTTGTCGGCCGTGGTGACGGTGAACGCCTTGTCGTAGGCGTTGCCGCAGACCTCGCACGTCGCCATGGACGGACCCTCCCCGGGCGAACGCGGCGAACCGCACGGGAGGTACGAGAGCAAACGGCGCACCGGCCGGTCACTTCATCGGCGAGTAGTCGGTCGGCTTCAGGTACACGGACTTGACCCCGCCCTGGACCGTCAGCGGCCCGCCGGCCTTCCCCTCCGACGCCTTCCTCGCCGCCGTCCAGTCCGGGTCGGCCCGGAACGCCGCCCACGACTTCTTCGCCGCGTCCATGTCCTTGTGCGCCAGCAGGTACACGAGCGTGTTGTCCGCCACCGGCTGGCCCTTCGTCAGCGTCCAGTAGCCGACGTTCGTCATCCCGTGCCGCTCGAAGAGCTTCATCGTGTGGTCGCGGAAGCGGGTGTTCAGCCCGCCGAGCCGGCCGTCCGCGGCCGTGTACGTCCGCAGCTCGTAGACGTGCTCGCCGGCCGGGGCACGGACCGCCGGCGAGTAGTCCGTGGCCGCCAGGTATCGCCGCTCCGGCGGCTTGGTGAGCAGTTTGCCGTTGGCCTCCGATTCCGACTGCACCTTCTTCCACTCCGGGTCGGCGCCGAACGCCTTCCACGACCGGTCGGCCGCCTCGCGGCTGGCGTGGGCGAGGATGTAGATGAGCTGGTTGTCGGCGTTCTCGACCGGCGTCCAGTAGCCGACGTTGGTCATGCCGTGCTTCTCGAAGAGCTTGCAGGTGTGGTCGCGGAAGCGGGCGTTGAGGGCGTCGAGTTTGCCGGGGGCCGCGGTGTACGTCCGCAACTCATAGACGCGGCCGGCGGTGTCTGCGGCAGGGACGGCGGCGACGACGGCCAGGGCGGCGGTGGCGAGCACGAAGGCAACCTTCATGGGAGCGCCTCGGAGGGGACGGGCGAGGGGCCGAGGCCGATGATAGCGGGTCGGCGGTCCGATGACGAATCGGGGGCCGCTTCGACCGGGTGGCCGGCCGATGTCGTTGACGCCCGCCGGCCGGCGGTGACGAGGTGAGTGGATTGGCCGGGAGGGCGAGGCTCCTGCCGAGCCGGGAGCGCAGCCGGCTCGGCGGGAGCCTCGCCCTCCCGGCAACCGCGGCCTAATGCGGCGTCGAGACGGGGCCGAACTCCGGCACGCCCAGCCGCACCGGCGGCAGGACCGGCGCCGGCGGCATCGGCGGGGCCGGCACCCGCAGCGGGGCCACCGGGGCGGCCGGCGACGGGCTGTCCGGCAGGTACGCCGGCCGGCTCGTCAGCGTCCCGGCCACCCGGGCGTCGTCGTCCGACTGGCCGCGGGCCACCGGCCCGGCCGGGTCGAGCTGCGGCTGGGCCGGCGGGGCCGTCTGCCGGACGACCAGCCGCCCGGCCGCGTCCGCGCTCGCCACTTCTGTGCGGCCCTGCGGCTTCGTCTGCTGGGCGAACATCGCCGCCCCGCCGCCCTTCGTGTCCGCCAGGTGCTTCAGCCACGCCTGCTCCAGCTGCTCGACGGAGTTCATATGATAATACGTTTGCACGCCCTTGTCCCACTCGCCCCGCAGGCCCAGGGCGACGAACCCGAGGAACGCCTGCCGCCCGCCCAGGCCGACCAGGTAGTTGGACACCGAGAACCCCTCGGCGTACAGGACCATCACGTCCGAGATCTCGCTGTACTCCTTGAGGTTGAACAGGCGGCGGAGCTGGACGCCCTGGCGGCCGTTCAGGTAGTTGCGGATCATCCGGTCGTGGTGCTGCCGCTCGGCGTCGTTCTCGGACAGGACCGACCCGCCCTCGTCCGCCCACCGCGGGACGGGGTAGCGGAAGTAGTGGGCGAAGACGGTGTGCGTGACCTCGTGCGGCAGGACCGAGTGGAGCATCTTGGTGTACTCGCCCTCGATGTCCATGGACAGGACTTCGTAGTTGCCGCGGAAGTCGTAGTTGAACCGGGTCGCCCCGCCGGCCCCGCCCATGGTCGGCTTGACGGTCAGCGGGCACGGCCGCGGCCACGGCGGCATCTCGTAGCCGAGCCAGTCCAGGGCCTTCTGCCGGCGGTACTGCTCGGCCATCTGGCCGAACTGCTGGGCCGTCTGCTGGTCCGGGGCGCGGACGACGAAGTTCTGGGTGCGGACCTGGACGTCGGCCCGGGCGGCCGGGACGAGGACGAGACACAGGCCCACCGTTACGCCGAAGAGCGGCCGCCGCGGGAGCAGCATCCGGGAGTCTCCGAGAAAGGAGGCTGGCGGTCAGGGACAGAGGTGCGTGGTCAGGCTGTGACAAGCCTAACCGCAAAGCTTGAGCCAAGTCGGCCGGCGGCGCCGGAATCCGCGCCGGCGGCGCGCCGAACGTGCCGCGGGCACGGGTGTTCGGCGGTGGGGCGGTTGCGCCGGTTGGCGGCCGGGCCGGCGCCGACTTGTAACTCTTACAACTTTCGACAGCGGGCCGGGCTTGCAAAAGTTACAACGCCGGCGGTCCGGGACCGGGTTGACGCCCCTCCGTATAACAACGCGGACACTCGGAGCGCACACCATGACGACGGCGGGCTGGTCGGTCGGGCTGCTGGCGGAGACGGACTCCGGCAACGCGGCCCTGTACGGCGTGATCGGGCTGGTGGTCGGACTGGTGGTCGGGGCGGTGGCCGTGTGGCTGGCGACCAAGCGGCCGGCGGAAGCGCCCGGGCCGGAGGAATCCGCCGGGCCGCCGAAGCCGTCCGCCGAACCGCTGCGG
>DASXAN010001244.1:0-4797 GCA_036406755.1 Gemmataceae bacterium | reverse complement strand
TCCCCGCCTCGGTGGGCCTCGGTCGCTCCGCTCCCTCGACGACCCGCTCCGCGGGTACCCCGCCTACGCCGGCCCCGGCGGCCGCGGCATCCCCTGCCGCAGCTGCTTGAGCTGCTCGGTGATCTCCACCAGGTTCGCGTTCACCTGCCGCAGCGTCGCCCGCCGCGTCGCCATCACCAGGCCGAGCGTACAGAGTCCCGCCAGAGACAGCGCGCCGACCGTGAACGTGATGACCACCGTCGCCATCTTGAACGCCACCTCCAGCTCCCGCTCCGCCTGCTCCCGCTGGGCCGGCGTGATCCGGTCCTTGAACTTCTCGTCCTTCAACTTGGCCTGAGCCGGGAAGATCAGCCCGAACGCCACCAACAGGAACAACACCATTGCCGCGGCGAACAGCCAGGTGCCGACCGTCAGCCACGTCAGCACCCGCACCCGCCGCCGGTCGCGGGCCAGCACCCGGTCGGTCAGCGCCCGCGCGTCGGCCGGCGGCCGGGCGGACATGTCCAGGCGGAGCAGGGCGTCGCCGAAGTCTTTTTCATTCATGGTTGACCCCTCCCAGCACGCGCCGCAGGGCGCGCTTGGCGTGGTGCAGGCGGGAGCGGACCGTGCCGACCGGGCACCCGGCCACCCGCGCGATCTCGTCGTAGCTCATGTCCTGAACGTACCGGAGCACCACCACCTCGCGGTGCTCCGGGGCGAGCCGGTCCAGGGCGGCGTGGACGCGGGCGGCGTCCTCGGCTGTGAACTCGTCGGCCGTGCCGTTAGCCGCGACCTCGACCTCGTCGAGCGGCAACGTCGGCGGCGGCCGGCGGCGTAAGACCCGCCAGGCCCGGTCCCGGGCGATGCGGTACAGCCAGGCGCGGAACGCCCCAGGGTTGGCCAGCCGCGGCACCGCCCGGACGACGTCGGACCAGACGTCCTGGGCGGCGTCCTCGGCCGCCGGTGAGCCCGCGAGCATCTTCCGCAGGTAGTACGTCAGCCGCGGCTGGTAGCGGTCCACCAGCTCGGCGAACGCGGCCTCGTCCCCGGCCTGACACCGCAGGACCAGCACGCGCTCGTAGAGTTCGTCGGCCGGGTCGGTCATGCCGGGGCTTGCTCCGGCCGCGGGATCACGTCACCATAGGCTACGTTGCGCACCGAGCGAAAAAGTTCAAACCGAGTTCCTCCGATGGCCGGATACTCCGGGACGCCGCTGGTCCAGAAGCTCGGCATCAAGCCGGACGCCCGGCTGCACTTCGCCGCCGCCCCGCCGGACTTCGCCGACACCCTCGGCCCATTGCCGGCTGGCGTCGAGCAGGTCGGCGGCGCCGGCAAGGGCCTGGACGTGGCCGTGCTGTTCGTCACGGCCCGGGCGGACCTGGAGCGGCGGTTCGCGAAGCTGGCGGCCCGGCTGGCCCCGGCCGGGATGCTGTGGGTGGCCTGGCCGAAGAAGGCGTCCGGCGTGGCGACCGATTTGACCGAGAACGTCGTGCGGGATGTCGGATTAGCGGCCGGGCTGGTGGACACGAAGGTGTGCGCCGTGGACGCCGTCTGGTCCGGGCTGCGGTTCGTCTACCGGCTCAAGGACCGGCCCGGGCGGGGCTGACTCAGATCTGTTGCAGGTCCAGCGTCTGCGGCAGGTCGTCCAGGGATTGCAGGCCGAACAGCTCCAGGAACCGGGCCGTCGTCCCGTACGCCGCCTCTCGCCCGTCGCCCGGCAGCACGGCCACCAGCCCGAGGCGGACGAGCTGCCGCACCAGGGCGGCCGAGTCGGTCCCCCGCTGGCCGTCGATCTCGGCCCGCGTCACCGGCTGGCGGAAGGCGATCAGCGACAGCACCTCGACGGCCGCCCGCGACAGCCGGGCCTCCCGCGGCCCGCCGTGCAGCCGCTCGGCCACCGCCCGGTATCGCGGCCGCAGGGCCAGGACGTACCCCTGCTCCGTGGACTGGATCGCATACGGCCGGCCCTGGCGCCGGTAGGTGCGGTTGAGTTCCTCGACGAGTTCGCGGACGTGGTCGGGGGCGAGGCCGCGGACGACGGCGGCGGCCCGGTCCGGGGTGAGCGGTTGGCCGCCGGCGAACAGCAGCGCCTCGACGATCCGGCCCAGCGGCGGCGGCACGTCGGGCTCGGCGCCGCCGTCACGGGGTTGCAGCGCGGCGGCGTAGGAGGACCCCGGAGTGTCAGGCGGCTGGTCGGACATTCGTGCCTCCCCTGAAAGGTAGCCGCTTGCGGCTAAGCAACGCCCGCATAGCCGCAAGCGGCTAGCCGTGGGGAAGAAAGAACACTCCCGTCACGAACGTGCCGGCCCAGAGGATAACGAACACCAGCGCCAGCGCGAAGTGCAGCCGCCCGCGGCCGGTCCGGCCGGTGGCGTACATCACCGGCAACAGCGCCGCGGCCGGCATCGCGAACCACAGGTGCAGCCGCAGCGCCCGCCGGGTGGCGTCGTCGAAGTAGTCGAACACGTCCGGCTTGACGAACCGGATCAGCACCTCCAGCCCAAGCACAGCCGCCAGCGTCAGGATGAAGAAGTAGAAGTTGATCCGCCCGTGCAACCGCCGCCGGCCGGTCGCCAGGGCGACGAGCGACGCCAGCAGCAGCACCGTCACGGCCGCCACCGCGACCTTGAGGGTGAGAATGACGTTCGGGCCGGTCAGCACCGGGGGATGCTCCAGGGGCAGGAGTCAGGGCTCAGGAGTCAATCTATTGATTCCCGTTCCCGGCCCCTGACCCCCCTCCGCCGCACGGCCGCCAGCCCGCCCAGGCCGGCCGCCAGGAGCCACAGCCCCGACGGCTCCGGCACGGCGACGGCGAACAGCGTCCCGTCGTTGATGGCGTACACCGTCCCGTCCGGGCCGATCAGCGTCGGCGTGTACGCCTCGCCGATCCCGGAAGTGAGGGTGATGCTCTGGGTGAACGTGTTCGTCGCCAGGTCCCAGCGGTAGAGCTTGCCGTCCTCGCTGTTGGCCAGGACGATGCCGTCGGCCGGGTCCACGGCGGCGGCGTTGATGCACCACTCCCGGACGGCGTTCGGGTGGGTGGCGATGAACTCCGGGTCGGGCGTCACCCCGGCGATCGTCAGCACCTCCTTCATGACCGTCGCCCCGGTCCGCGGGTCGATCTGCGTGTCGTTCGGGTCGAGGATGGCGAGCTTGTTCACCCCGTCCCCGCCGCCTCCGGCGTAGTTGTTGTACTTGGTCAGGATCAGGTACGGGGACGTGCCGGTGTACGACGGGACCATCGATCGCGGGACGATCGACGCCGTGTCGTCCCACCCGAACGAGGCGGGCGTCTTCGACTGCGTCAGCGCGGCGTTGAAGTGCAACAGCCATCCCCGGTAGGTGGCGTTGGGGTTTTCCAGCACGCCGAAGTACACGTCCCCGTTCGGCCCGACGGTCGGGGAGGCGGTGCCGCTGTCCGGCAGCCGGGCCGAGTTGGTCGGCGTCTGCACGTCCATCAGGGCCACCTTGTTGACCGTCGTCAGGGTGGCGCTGTTCAGGGCGAGCAGGTAGCCGGTGCCCGTGCCGCCGGACGTGCTGGCGGTGGAGACGGCGACGTAGACGGTACTCCCGTCCGGGCTGACGGCCGGGGCGCAGTTCTGCACCACCTTGTTGATCGCCCCGTCGTTGGCGGCGGTCGCCACCGGCACGGTGACCACGTTGCCGGCCGGGTCGATGCGGGCGACACCGCTCTGCAACCCGCCGACGGCAGACGGGTTGGACACCTGGAACCCGAAGTACACGTTGCCGGCGGCGTCGGCCGTCAGCGGGGTGTTGACGAACACGTTCTGGTTGAACGCCGCCTCGTTGCCGGCGTAATTGGGCGACAGGGCGACCCGGGTCGGGGTGACGGCCCCGCCGGCGTCCAGGTCCGACCGGTACAGGAGGGTGCCGCCGGCGTCGGGGTAGTACAGCCGGCCGCCGGTGGCGATCGTCGGGCCGTAGCTGGGCGTCCAGACGTTGTTGGCCAGCGGCGGCCGGGTATAGGCGGTCGGCTGGGTCCAGAGCAGCTGGCCGGTGGCCCCGGACAGGGCCTCGACCTGGAACCCGTCGGCGGCGCCGGTCTTGACCGGCACGATGACGGTGTTCCCGGCCGTGACCAGCGGCGAGCCGTAGTGGATGAGCAGGTCGTTGCCGGAGTACTGGGGGTTCAGGTCCACCGGCGTCTGCCAGCGGATCGTGCCGAGGTCGCCGGCCGGGGCGGCGCTGATGCCGGAGTGCTGGGCGTCGTGGCCGTACGTCGGCCAGTCGGCCACCTGGGCTGCGACGGGGCCGCCGAAGGCGAGGGCCAGGCCGGCGATGAGGGCGAAGCGCGAGAAAATCGACATGAGGCGGACTGGGAAGGTGGTAGGACGGTCGTCGTAAGTGCGGTTCAGAATACCGGATGCCGAGGGCCGGGACAACCGCACCGGCGGCCGGTCCGGATTTTGCACTCTGTCGCCCGGAACACCGCGCGAAGGAGGTGCCCCGTGGCCGACCGCTCCCCGACCGACCCCAACGACCAGACCCTGTCCGAGCTGGCCCCGCACGCGGCCGACCCCGGCGGCGCCCACCGCAAGGGCTACTCCGCCGAACCCGGGCCGACGTCTCCCGTGCCGGACGACGATCCGGTTCCGCTGGCCGCCGACGAGGACGTCCGCGGCCACGTCCAGCGGCCGGACGAGGACGCCGCCCTGCCGCCGACCGGGCGGGAGGACCCGCCGACGTACCCGCCCGAAGACCGCACCCTCGGCTACGGCCGCTGATGGCGGAAGCAATCGAGCGACGGCCGTCCGAGCCCGAGCGCCAGCGAGGAAAGACCTCGCTGGCGCTCGGGCT
>DASXAN010001243.1:0-2526 GCA_036406755.1 Gemmataceae bacterium | reverse complement strand
AGCGGCTGGGCAACTTCTCCAACATCGCCATCGAGAACGGGGCCGAGATCGGTCTGGGCCGCTCCGGGTCCGGCGGTGCCGGGCCGCGGCGGCGGCACTGGTACGGGGCCGACGGCGTCGCGCCCCCGCAGGTCGCCACCGGTCCGGCGCTGATCGACGTCCGCGTGCCGGCGGCCGACGCCGAGGTGTACTTCGAGGGGACGAACACCCGCCAGACCGGCGCCCGCCGGATGTTCCAGTCGCCGCCGGTCCAGGTCGGAACCACCTACTACTACAAGGTCCGGGCCAAGTGGAAGCAGCCGGACGGGACGGCGGCGGACCAGGAAAAGAGCGTCGGCGTGAGGGCCAACGAAACGACGGTCGTGGACTTCACCCCGGCCAAGCCGGCCCAGGACAAGCCACTATTGGGCGCGGAATGACCCGGCCGGGTCACGGCCCCACCGGTCCCGCGTCATCCGTCTTCGCCGGCGTACCCGGCCGGACGCGGAACACCAGCGGCCGCCACCGTCCGTTGTTGGTCGCACCGACCAGGTAGCAGTCGCCGTACCGGTCCCGCGTCTGGTTGCCGTAGAGCAGGACGCTGTAGTTGATGGGCCGGCCGTCCGGCCCGGGCAGGGTCAGCCGCATGGCGGACGGAATCCGCAGCCGCAGGTCGTAGCGCAGCCACACATCCCGGTCCTCCCCGTCAAAGATCCGCCGCCCGATGCCGACGAGCGTCGCGCCCGAGTACGTGAACAGCGACGGCGTGTACGCCCGCCCCTTCGGGTGGAACCAGCCCAGGTCGCTGAGCAGCGCCGGGCCGCGGCCCATGTCGGTCATCAGCCGATACAGCCGGCCGACGTGGGTGGCAAAGCAGATCGTCCGGTCCGGCAGGTGCTGGAACGCGATGATCCCGTGCGACCGGTCCGGCGGACCGTCGAGGTAGTGGGGCAGCGGACTCGCGGCCAGCTCGTGCAGGTCCGTGTCGTACTCGACCAGGGAGACGTCAACGCGGCCGCCGGTGCCGCCTTGCAGGCGCGGGACGTAGGCGTGCCCCCGGGCGTCGGCCAGCAGATTGCGGGAGATGTGCCCGCCGTAGGACCCGACCGTGACCGCCCGCACCCTGGCGGTCGGCACGTGGAACTGCACCAGGCGGTGGTCCGGGTAGCCGAGGGCGTAGACGTAGTCGCCGCCGCCGGCCACGGCGATCAACCCCTCGGCCGTGGCCGCCAGGTGCTCCCACTGGCGTTCCGGCAGCCGCAGCCGCCACAGGTGCGACCCGAACGGCGGCGCCCGCGGCCCGCCCTCGTCCGCCGTCTCGTTCATCGACGCGAAGTACAGGTGCCCGTCCCCGGCCTGGACGATCCGGGTGTGAATCTTCGGCTGCACCTCGCCGGGCCGCAGCAGGCCGAGGCGGCCGAGTTCGTCCAGCACATTGCCTCTGTCGGTCACCACGTCCAGGGTCGGGTCATATTCCATCAGGTGCGCCGACGGCACGGGCACGTCGTGCGTCGAGACGCCGAGCCAGACGTGGCCGGTGTCGTCCCGGCCCGTCGCGCCCCAGATGACGCTGTTGCCGGGGAACTCCGGCATCCGGACGAGCCGCACTTCCGGCGGCACCAGCGGGTCGGCCGGCTCGGGGGTGAAGACCGTGTTCGTCAGCCGCTCGAACGGCAGCGGCACCGTCGGGCTGGCCGCCGGTTGCAGCCCCGCGGGCCACCAGTAGTACGTCAGGCCGCCGGCGGCCGCGACGGCCAGCAGCAGAACGACCGTCCAGGCCCGGCCCATGAGCGTCCCCCGTTCACCGCCGTCAGAGCGTCGGTCCGATCGACCACGGGGCGAACTCCTCCTCGCCGACCCCGTGCCGCTCGCTCCGGGTCGTCTCGCCGCTGGCCACGGCCAGGATCATCTCGAAGATCTGCCGGCCGACGTCCTGGACCGGCGTGCCCTCGAGGATGACGCCGGCGTTCACGTCCATGTCATCCTCCATGTGCCGGAAGAGCGGCGTGTTCGTCGCCACCTTGATCGACGGGGCCGGCTTGCAGCCGAACACGCTGCCCCGCCCCGTCGTGAACACCAGTACGTTCGCCCCGCCGGCCACGATACCGGTCATGCTCACCGGGTCGTACCCCGGCGTGTCCATGACGACCAGGCCCTTCGCCGTCACCGGCTCGGCGTAGTTGACGACGTCCACCAGGGCCGTCGAGCCGCCCTTGGCGATGGCCCCGAGCGACTTCTCGTAGATGGTGGTCAGGCCGCCCTCCTTGTTGCCCGGCGACGGGTTGTTGTTGATCTCCGCCCCGAACACGCCGGTGTACCACTCCCACCACTTGATCCGCTCGACCAGCCTCTCGCCGACCTCCCGGCTGACGGCCCGGCGGGTGAGCAGGTGCTCGGCCCCGTAGATCTCCGGCGTCTCGCCGAGGATCGAAGTGCCGCCCTGCTGCACGAGCAGGTCCGACGCGATGCCGAGGGCGGGGTTGGCCGTGACGCCGCTGTTGCCGTCGGACCCGCCGCAGTTGGTGCCCAGCACGATCTTGTCGGCCC
>DASXAN010001242.1:0-7661 GCA_036406755.1 Gemmataceae bacterium | reverse complement strand
CAGGAGCCTCGCCCTCCCAGCTTCGCCGTTCACTTCGCCGGGCTCAGTAACCCCCGTCCCCTGAGCCAGTCCTCCAGCCGCCGCGGCCAGGTCGAGAGCACCGGATCGTTCGTCCCCAGCCCGACGCCGTGCCGGCCGTGCTCGTAGATGTGCAGCTCCGCTGGCACGCCGTGCTTCTTGAGCGCGGCGTAGAACAGGATGCTGTTCATCGGCGGCACGGCCTTGTCCTCGTCCGTGTGGAACAGGAACGTCGGCGGCGTCTCCTTCGTCACCTGCTTGTCGTTCGACATCAGCTCGACCAGCTTCCGGTCGGGGTTCGGGCCGAGCAGGTTCCGCCGCGAACCGGCGTGGGTGACCGCCGCCTCCAACGTGATGACCGGGTAGGCCAGGACGGCGAAATCCGGCCGGCAGCTGACCCGGTCGATCGGATCGGGACTGTCAGCCATGCCGGCGTCGAAGTGCGTCGCGGCCGTGGAAGCGAGGTGGCCGCCGGCGGAGAATCCCCAGATGCCGACGCGGTCCGGACGCACGCCGTATTCCTTCGCCCTGGCCCGCACGGTGCGGATCGCCCGTTGGACGTCGAGCATGGGCGCGGGGTGCAGCGGGATCGGCCGCTTGTTCGTCACAGCGATTCGGTAGCGCAGGACAAAGGCGGCGACGCCGCGGGCCGTGAGCCAGTCGGCGATTTGCTTACCCTCATGGTCGACGGCGAGATGGCCGTAACCGCCACCGGGGCAGACGACCACCGCCGTGCCGACTGCCTTCTCGGCCGGCGGCAGGTAGGCGGTTAGCGACGGCTGGTTGGCGGCGGGGTCGCCGACGGAGGACGGGGCCCCGGCCGGCCACAGCGGCTCGGGTTGCGGGTCGGCGGCCAGGGCGAGCGTGACGAGGATCGGCAGCATGGACGGCTCCGGCTGTTTTCGCGACGGGGCGGCCGCTATAATAGGAAGACCGACGGCCTCACGGCCACCGTGCGTTACGGGGGCGATCTGGTTTCGACCGGGTAAGTTGAGGCGCCGGGCGGCGTGTCGTGGTTGATCAGTTGGCCACGTAAAAAGCTGATCGCACTTTAACTGCTGAACCGCAGTTTGCTCTGGCTGCGTAACCAACGTAGCCCTAGGTCCGGGAGCTTCGCCTGAGAGGTCCCGGCCTAGACGCCAAATCAGGCTCGCCGTCACCCGAGGCCCGCAAGGGCCGCACCGGCGGTGGCGACGGCTAAACCTTGCGGCCGGTTAGCGGGACCGACACCCTGCCCGTTGGGGATCGGTGCTGCGAACGGAGGGGAAGGGTCGCAAGGCCCTGGAACCTCAGCGTTAACGGGCTACACACGTAGAAGTCGGCGCTGAAGTACCACGGCACGCGGGTTCGATTCCCGCCGCCTCCACTTTTCGCCGCTTGCGGCTATGCGGATCCCCGCATAGCCGAAAGCGGCGAAATTGTTAGTCAATCACCGCCCACTCCGCTTCCGAGTAATCCGTCTCCGTCAACCACCAGCCGCGCACTTCGGGTTGTGCCGATTGCAGCGAAATGATGAGATACACCACCCCCGACCAGTACGCACGCGCCAGGTCGGTCCGGCTCGGGACCGGGGGGGCGGTTGGGTGCGAGTGGTAGATCGCCAGGACGTCCCAGCCGCGGCGGCGAATGTCGGTATCCGCGTCGATCAGGCTACGGTGGTCGGCGTCGTACTCGACCCCGCTGGCGGCGGCGTTCACCAGGGGGTAACGGGCCGTTGCGGTCGCGATGGCGGCCCCCCCGGCCGGCGGACCGGCCAGGAAGCCGCAGCATTCCAATGGTGCCTCGGCGACGGCCTGGGCAACCATTGCCGTGTACACCGGTCGGGGAATGAGAAGTTTGTAAGAGGTTGACGGTTTCACCTTTTCGTCCGATACCAAGGGTACTTACGATGAGCGAACGGCGGCAAGCCTTGCGGCGCAGTAGAGTTTGAGCATGGCGCGCGACAAAGTCATCCTCGCATACTCCGGCGGCCTCGACACCTCCGTCATGGTGCCGTGGATCGGCGAGAAGTACAACCTGGACGTGGTCACCTTCACCGTGGACCTCGGCCAGGGCGAGGACATCCAGGCGATCAAGCAGAAGGCGACGAAGACGGGGGCCGTCGATGCCATCGCCATCGACGCCCGCAACCTGTTCGTCGATCACTTCGTCTTCCCGGCCCTGATGGCCGGGGCGATGTACGAGTGGAAGTACCCGCTGGCCACCGCCCTGGGCCGGCCGCTGATCGCCAAGCTGATGGTCGATGCCGCCCACGAGCACCACGCCAAGGCGGTCGCCCACGGCTGCACCGGCAAGGGCAACGACCAGGTCCGCTTCGACGTCACCTTCCAGACGCTCGACCCGAGCCTGAAGATCATCGCCCCGGTCCGCGAGTGGAGCATGACCCGGCCGGCCGCGCTGGAGTATGCCCGCAAGCACAACATCCCGGTCGAGGCCAAGCCGGAAAGCCCCTACAGCATCGACCAGAACCTGTGGGGCCGGTCGTGCGAGGCCGGTGTGCTCGAGGACCCGTGGGACGAGCCGCCGGAGGAGGCGTACGCCTGGACGACCAACCCGGCCAAGGCCCCGAACGAGCCGCAGTACGTCGAGATCGAGTTCGCCCACGGCGTGCCGGTGGCCCTCGACGGCCAGAAGCTCGACGGCGTGCCGCTGATCGAGAAACTCAACCAGATCGGCGGCAAGCACGGCATCGGCCGGATCGACCACGTTGAGAACCGGCTGGTCGGCATCAAGTCGCGGGAACTCTACGAGGCCCCGGCGGCTATCATCCTGCACGACGCCCACCGCGAACTGGAGTCGCTGTGCCTGTCCAAGCAGGCCGTGCGGTTCAAAACGCTGGTCAGCCAGGAGTACGCCGACCTCATCTACAACGGCCTGTGGTTCAGCGGCTTCCACCAGGACCTATTCGCCTTCGTCGCCAGCAACCAGCGGTTCGTCAGCGGCCTGGTGCGGGTAAAGCTGTTCAAGGGCAAGGCGACGGTCGTCGGCCGCAAGAGCGAGCACAGCCTCTACTCGAAGAAGCTGGCGACCTACGACGAGGGCAGCGACTACGACCAATCGGCCGCCCAGGGGTTCATCAAGATTCACGGCCTGAGCCAGCAGACGCAGGCCCGGCTGCAACTGCTCAAGGGCGGCCGCGGCTTCGACCTGCCGGGGTTGCCGGGCAAGGGCGAATAGCGCCACGGCCGGCACCGTTTGTGCAATCGATACTCGATGCGAGCGCATCCAACTCTGCGGGGTGCCTGCCCGCAGGAGGGGTGAGAGATGGGGAATGATACGATGGGCCTCGCCGAGCTGGCCAGCCTGCTCCGCCGCGATCAGCGCGAGTTGGACAAGCTGGCCAGCCGCGGTCGGTTGCCGGGCAAGAAAGTCGGCGGCCACTGGCGGTTCGCCAACGCCGAAATCCAGCAGTGGCTGGAGTCGGAGATGCGCGGGTTTGACGAGGAGCAGCTCAAGAACATCGAGGACGCGCACCCCGAGCCGAGCGAACCGCTCCTCACCCAACTGCTCGCCCCGGATTGCGTCGAGGTCCCGCTCCAGGCCCGCACCGCGGCGTCGGTGGTGCGGGCGATGGTGCGGCTGGCCGAGCAGTCCTGGCAGGTGTACGACCCCGAAGCCGTCCTCGCCGCGGTGCAGTCGCGCGAGGAACAGGCCAGCACGGCCCAGGATAACGGCGTCGCCATCCTGCACCCGCACCGGCCGCTGGCGGCGACCCTCGGCGAGTCGGTGGTGGCGTTCGGCCGGACGGCCGGCGGCGTGCCGTTCGGTGCCTCGCGGGGCGGGCTGACCGATCTGTTCTTCCTGGTTTGCTGCCGCGACCAGAAGACGCACCTCCGCGTCCTGGCTCGGCTCAGCCGGCTGTTCCTGCGGCCGGACTTCCTCGACCAGCTCCGGGCGGCCGAGACGGCCGCCGACGCCCTGCACGTCATCCGCGACGCCGAGGCGAAGCTCCTCGCCGAGGAGTGACTTGGGGGCCACATGGACCCCGACTTACTTTCCGCCTTCGACCGCGGCGAAAGTCCTTGCCTCATCCGTGAGCCCAGCGGCCGGCTGTTGAGCGCCGGGGAGCGGCCGCGCGCCTTGCTGTCGGGCTCGTTCAACCCGCTGCACGACGGGCACCGCCGGCTGGCCGAGGCGGCGGCGGCCCGGCTTGGCGTGCCGGTCGCGTTCGAGCTGTGTGCCGCCAACGCGGAGAAGCCGCCGCTAGGTGCCGCCGAATTGATGCGGCGGCTGCGGCAATTCGAGATGCTGGCCGCCGTATGGGTGACGCGCGCGGCGACCTTTGCGGCCAAAGCTGAGTTGTTCCCCGGCGCGGCGTTCGTGGTAGGGGCCGACACGGCGGAGCGGGTTGTCGCCCCGCGGTTCTACGGTGGCAGTTCCGAGCGGATGTTGTCGGCCCTGGCGGCGATCCGGGCGGCCGGCTGCCGGTTTGTCGTGGCGGGGCGGGCCGATGCGTCCGGCCGCTTCGTCGCCGCCGAGGCGGTCGGCGTCCCGGCCCAGTTCCGCGACCTGTTCGACCCGCTCTCCGAAGCCGAATTCCGCCACGACCTGTCTTCGACGCAGCTGCGCACGCGGGCCTAGTCGGCGCTACTGCCCGGTCGGCCAATTGCCGCTCGGCCATTCGGTGTCTTTAACCGGCTCCAGAATCGCCAACACCTCGGCCAGCAGTTCTTGCTTCAGCGGGTCGTCGAGCGCCCGCAAGTTCGTGTCCACCTCGGCGACGCTGCTCATGCCGACGAGCGTGCAGGCGATCCGCTCGTCCTGCAACACGTACTGGAGTGCGAGCACTTCCGGGTCCGCGCCGAGCCGACGGCAATGGTCTCGGACCCGAGCGCAAGCCGCTTTCAGCGGCTCCGGGGCCGGGTGCCACGCCGGCGGCCCCTTACTAGCGAACAGGCCCATCATCAGCGCGCTCGCATTGATCAGGCCTGTGCCCTGCCGTTCGGCGACGGGGACGAGCCGCGTCAGCATCTGCGAGTTGGTCAGCGAGAAGTGGCAGTAGTTCAGTACGACGTCGAGGTCGCACCGCTCGACCGCCCGAGCGAGTAGCCCCGGCGGGTAGCCGGTGATGCCGACGAACCGGCACTTGCCCGCCGCCTTGGCCCGCCGCAGGGCGTCGGCCGTCTCCGTGAATACGCGCTCAAAGTCGGTTGCGAATTCGATGTCGTGGGCGAACCAGATGTCCACATGATCCGTCCGCAGCCGCCGTAGCGACGCCTCCAGGCTCCGCAGCATCCCGGCCGCGGAGAAGTCGAAGTCGGCCAACCCGTTCCGGCCCGCCTTCGTCGCCAGCACGACCCGGTCCCGGTAGCCGTCGCCGAGCGCCTCGCCGAGCAGGGTTTCGCTCCGCGTCGCGCTGTAGTAGGGGCTGGTGTCGATCAGGTTGATGCCGAGGTCGATGGCGTGCCGGACGGCAGCGAGGTGGCCGGCGTCGTCGGTGTCCCCGTAATGGCCGCCGACCGGGGCCGCCCCGAACCCGAGCGGCGTCACCCGCAGGCCGGTCCGGCCGAGTTCACGCGTCCGCATCGCCCACCTCGACCATCGCCTTGACCAGGCCCGGCGTCCGGGGCAGCTCCGCGAACTGCTCCGGCACCTCCGTCAGCCCGAGCCGGTGCGTCACCCACGGCGTCGTGTCGATCGCGCCGGCCTCGATCCGCCGGATGATCTCCGGGAACGCGCCGGCACTATTGCGGCTGGCCAGCACGGTCATCTCCCGGCGGTGGAAGAGCGGGTCGGCGAAGCCGATCCGGTCCAGCACGATGCCGACGAACACCAGCCGGCCGCCGTGGGCGACCCGATCGAAGCTCGCCTCCATCGCCCTGGCGCTGCCGGTCGCATCGAACACGACCTCGGCGAGCTTGCCGTCCGCCTCGGCGAGCGTCTCAACGCCCCAGCCGTCGGCGACGAACTGCCGCCGCTGCGGGTTCAGGTCCAGAACCCGCACCCGGCCCCCGGCCGCCTTGGCGAATTCCGTGACCGCCAGCCCGATCGGGCCGGCACCGACCACCAGGACCGTCTCGCCGGGTTCCACATGGCCGCGCTCGACCGCGTGGAAACCGATGCCGAGCGTCTCGACGAGGGCGAGTTGCTCGAAGGTCAGCTTGTCCGACCGGTGCAGCTTTTCGACTGGCACGGCGAACCGGCCGCGCATGCCCCCGTCGGTGTGGACGCCGAGGACTTGCAACCGCTCGCAGCAGTTCGGCTTGCCGGTGCGGCAGGCATGGCAGGCGCCGCACCACAGGTACGGCTCGACGGCGCAACGGTCGCCCGGTTGTAATCCGTGGTCGCCGGGCGGTAGCGACAGGACTTCGACGCCCAGCTCGTGACCGAGGATGCGGGGGTAGGAGAAGAACGGCTGCCGGCCGGCGAAGGCGTGCAGGTCGGTGCCGCACACGCCGACCCGGCGCGTGCGGACGAGGGCGTGGCCCGGTGGCGGCTCGGTCGGCGGCCGGTCTTCGGCGACGAACCGGCCGGGCTCCAGCAGCGTGACCTGGCGCATCAGTTGCCTCGCCGGGCGGGACGGGTGTACGTTACCCGCCGCCGGCCGGCCCCGCAAGCGCCCGGGTCACCACCAGTAGCGGGAAATGCCCTCGGCAATGAGCAGGCCGAGAACCGCGCCGACGAGGCCGCCGACCAGCGCCCCGAGCAGGGCGCCGATCAGGCCGATCAGGCCGAGGCAGGCCATGACGCCGACGCCGGCCCCGTGGAATGCTCCCATCGCCGAGAACGCCAGCCGGCCGAGGGTCGTGCCGCCTTCGGCGTCGTAGGTCCAGCTGCGGCCGCCGGCGACAATCCACCCGAGCAGCCCGCCGACGAACCCGCCGAGCATTCCCAGCGCGAGCAACGCGGTAATCTGGAGCCAAGGTGCCAGGTCTTCCAGCGCTTCCCGCCACGGCTCGATCAGGCCGGCGTCGCCGCGGGAGAGCAGATACAGGCCCAAGCCCGCCCCGCCGGCGGCCCCGGCCGCCCCGACGGTGACGAGGTGGCCGACCGCGCGCTGGTAGGCACCCGTCCCGCCGGCCGTCGCCGCGGACACGTCCAGCCGGTTCCACGACGACCAGTCGCGGGCCAGTTCACTCGGCGTGTCGGCGGCGTTGAGCGCTTGGACCCAGGACGCGATCGCCCACCGGGCACGTTCCGGCGTCATGCCGCTCTCCTCGGCGAGCCGATCGGCCAGTTCCGCTTCATCCACCGGGCCGACGGCCGCCAGGATCGGCCCGACGCAGCCGAACGCCAGCGCCTGTTCCAGTTCGTGCACCGGGCCGGAGGCGTCCGGGCACCGCTGCCGCAGGAGGATGCCCAGCATCCGCGGCATCGTGCAGAGGTTGCGGCCGCCCGCCTTGAGCAAATCGGCCAGCTCTGATCGAACCAGTTCGTCCATCGGCTCCTCGGGACGCATCCGGCCGCCGGGCCGCGCACCGGCCCACCTTGAGCATGGGACAATCCGGGGGTCAACGCAAATCAATCGGCCTACGCGGTCCGGACCGACCGTCGGCACGCTGGTTGCAATTCGTAGCGTGCGTCGCCGCGGCGACCGAGGGTGTTCGGATCATGAAGTGGGCCGATGTGACCAACATGGTCAAACGCACGTTCCAGCGGTTCTTCGCCAAGGACACCTTCGAGATGGGTGCCGCCCTGGCGTA
>DASXAN010001241.1:0-3874 GCA_036406755.1 Gemmataceae bacterium | reverse complement strand
CTTCGACGGGCACTGCTGTTCGGTCGTGTTCGCGGCGTGTTAGGCGACCGGGCGGCGGTCAAGAGGATGGCACCGGTATGAACGTGGTCCAGTCTTACGGAACGACCGTGGCGGACCGGGACACCGGGTATTCCGTGACGTTCCTGTCCTTCCCGGGGAAGTACGAAACCCCGGCAATCCGGGGGAACGATCCCACGGCGAAAGAGGCGGTGGTGGAGTTGCTCGGACTTCGGGCGCTGAAACCCGTCCGGGCGTCGGAACTTGACCGGGTGATCGCGAACATGATCCTCGCCGAGGAGGGCGAGGAGGGGCTCCAGCAAGTCCAGGCGACGGCGGTCGTGGCCCAGGTGCTTCAAACCCCGTCGCCGACGCCCGGGGCACCGGCCGCGCCGCCCGACCTGCTGGCATTCGCGGAACAGGTCGCTTACGCGGACCTGATCCCGGTCGAACAGTCGCCGCTCGCAGCCGTCTCCCTGGCCAAGCTCGTCGCGACCGCCAAGTCGGCAGCGGGCTACGCGAAGAACCCGCTCGCCTTGGGCGCCTTTGTCGGCGTCCTGGCCGGGACCGTGTACCCGTTCCTCCTCGTCGCGGTCCCCGCCGGGATGCTCCTGTGCGGGACGACGGCGTCGATCGTGAAGGCGATCGACGCCAGGAGGGATGACATCCTCAAGAAGCTCTTCGGCATCCCCGCGAAGCGGAAGTCGAAGGCGGCGGCGCAGCCGCCGCCGGCGACGCAGGCCGGAGACAAGTCCGACGTGCCGCGCGGTGGGGCAGACGCCGAGGGTGAATGACAGACGTCCTCACAGGAATCCTCGGGTCGGTGTCGTGTGAGAGAAAGGGTTTCGACCGTGTCAGCTCGGCCGTTTACTGCGCCGACGCCGGTGGCCGGGACGATCGACCTCGTCCCGCGCCTGGAGGGCCAGGGCTACGCGCGCGAGCACGTCGCCGAGCGCCGCCGGTGGGTCGAGGACCGCACCGGGGTGCGGCTCGGGCACGTCGCCGCCGCCACCGTCCCGACCGAGGAGATGCGCGGCAACGTCGAGAACCCCGTGGGGGCGGCGCAGGTGCCGCTGGGCGTCGCCGGCCCGCTGCGGGTCAACGGCGAGCACGCCCGCGGCACGTTCTACGTCCCGCTGGCGACGACCGAGGGGGCGCTGGTCCGCTCCTACGAGCGGGGCATGGTCGCCCTGACCCGCGCCGGCGGCGCGGCGGCGCGAGTCGTGGTGGACGAAAACGTGGTTTCCCCGGTATTCCTGTTCGACGACGTGGCGGCCGCCTGCGACTTCGCCCGCTCCCTGCCGGACGACCTGCCCGCCCTGCGGGCCGAGGCCGAGGCGACGACCCGCCACGGCCGGCTGTTGCGGGTCGAGTGCTCCCCGATCGGCCGCGAGGTGATCGTCCACTTCCGGTTCCACACCGCCGACGCCCACGGCATGAACATGATCGTCAAGGCGGCCGACCGGGCCTGCGCGTGGGCGCTGCGGAAGTACCCGGCCCGGCGGTCCTACACGTTCAGCGGGCACAGCTCCGAGAAGCGGGCCAGCGGGGCGCTCTTCCGCGGCGGCAAGGGCAAGACGGTGGTGGCCGGCGCCCGCCTGCCGGCCGCCCTCGTTTACGCCTACCTGCACGCCACGCCGGAGCAGCTGTGCGACGTCTGGCACCGGACCGTCCTCGGCCACCTGCACGCCCACGCCGCCGGGTACAACGGCCATTTTGCCAACGGGCTGGCGGCCGTGTTCATCGCCTGTGGACAGGACGTGGCCAACGTGGCCAACGCCGCCGTCGGCATCACCAACTTCGACCTGACCGACGCCGGCGACCTGTACGCCAGCGTCACCCTGCCGGCCCTGACGGTCGGCACGGTCGGCGGCGGGACCGGGCTGGGTTCCGGCCGCGAGTGCCTGGCCCTGCTCGGCTGCGCCGGCGGCGGCAAGGCCCGCAAGTTCGCCGAGATCGTCGCCGCCACCCTCTTGGCCGGCGAGCTGTCGATGGGGGCCGCCATCGCCAGCGGCGAGTTCGTCGCCGCCCACGAAACCTACGGCCGCAACCGCCCGGCGGGGGAGGACTGACATGGCCCGCCCCTTCCGCGGCCTGAACCGCGGCACCGGCCCCCTGCCGTCCTACGACGCCGTCGTCATCGGCGCCGGCATCGGCGGGCTGACCTGCGCCAACCTGCTCGCCCGGGAAGGGCTGCGCGTCCTGCTCGTCGAGCAGCACACCGCCGTCGGCGGGTATTGCAGTACGTTCCGCCGGGGCGGCTACACGTTCGACGCGGCCAGCCATTTCTACCCGCTGCTCGGCAACCCCGAGACACTGACCGGTCGGCTGCTGGCCGAACTCGGGGTCGAGACGCGGTGGGTCAAGATGGACCCGGTGGACCAGTTCCACCTGCCGGACGGGACGACGTTCGCCGTGCCGGCCGACTTCGGCGCCTACCTGGCGCGACTGAAGGCCGAGTTCCCGCACGAGTCGGCCGCGATCGACGCCTTCTTCCACGAGGCCAAGCGGGCCTACCTGCTCGGCCTGCTGTGCTACTTCCGCGGGCACGACCCGACCCAGCTCGGCCCGGACCGCGACCTGACGGTGCGGCAGGCGCTGGACCGGCACTTCCACGACCGGCGGCTGAAGCTGCTCTTGACGGCCGACTGTCCGCACTGGGGCGCCCCGCCGTGCCGCACGTCGTTCGTGTTCGACTCGATGCTGCGGGTGTCGTACTTCCTGGGCAACTACTACCCCCGCGGCGGGTCGCAGGCGTTCGCCGACGAGCTGGCCCGGCGGTTCGAGGAGCACGGCGGGCACGTCCTGCTCGGCTGCGCCGTGCGGCGGATTGTCACCCGCCGCGGCCGGGCGGTCGGCGTCGTCGTCGAGGCCGGACACGTCCGCGACCGCCGGCTCCAGCCGGTCGCCGCCGGCGCCGTCGTCACCAACGCCGACCTGACGCTGACGGTCGAGCGGCTGCTCGACGCTGACACGCTGCCGCCGGAGTACGTTGCCGCCGTCCGCCGGTTGCGGCCGACGTTCCCGTGCTTCCTCGCCCATATCGGCGTCCGCGGCGTACCGGAGGGGGTGCTGCGGCGGGTCCACGGCTACCACTGGCGGGACTGGGACTCCGACCGCGTCGGCGGCGACGCCTTCCGGTGCAAGCTGTTCGTCCCGACCCTGTACGAGCCGGCCCTGGCCCCGCCCGGCGGGCACGTCGTCATCGTGCAGAAGGTGGTGGACGTCGATTACCCGGCCGTCACCGACTGGGCGACTCACAAGGCGGCGATCGAGCGCGACGTGCTCGACCACGTCGAGCGGCTGATCCCCGGGTTCGGCGACCGGATCGTCGTCAAGCTCAGCGCGTCGGCGGCCACGTCGGAGCGATTCACCTGGAACCGGCACGGGGCGATGCTCGGCTGGGAGATGTCGCCGGGGCAACTCGGGCCGGGCCGGCCGGACCTCACCACGCCGGTCGAGGGGCTGTACCTGACCGGCCACTGGACGCGGCCGGGCGGCGGGATCACGCCGGTGCTGGTGTCGGCGGTGCGGGCGGCGGAACTGGTTGTCGGCGCGCGGCAGGGTGCGGCGGAGCCGATGGTCGGGGCGGTGGCATGAGGCAGGAGCGGGCGATGCGAAGGTGGCTCAAGCGACTGGCGAAGTTTGCGATGCGGGGCCTGATCGCCCTCGCGCTGCTGACCGCCGCCGGCTGGGCATACGTCGCGCACCTCGACGCCGAGCACGCCCGCTTCTTCCAGACGGGCCGGTCGATCAACACCTTCCTGAAGGAATACGGGCACGCGCTGCAAGCGTCGTTCGCGGCCCACGACCCCGGGCCGGTGGCGGCCTTCTACTCGGCCGCGTACGCCTCTCCGGGCCGCGGCCGCTGGGCGCT
>DASXAN010001240.1:0-3465 GCA_036406755.1 Gemmataceae bacterium | reverse complement strand
CCGACAATCCGTCGGAGCCGCGCGGCTCGCTCGACGAGGCCCAAAAGGCCTATCAGGAGTTGGCGAACCGCTACCCTGAAAGCTACCTGGGCAAGCAGGCCGCCAAGCGGGTGAAGGAACTCGACGACCACAAGACGCAGGTCCGGGCGTTCTACGACGGGCTCATGGAGGCGCACGGCAAGCCCACCGCCCCGCCGGCATTGCCACCGGCACCGCCGGGCCTGGCGCCGATGAACCCGACCGGCCCGGCCCTGCCGCCGTCGGCCCCGGACGGCAAGACCGCCCCGCCGACGACGCCGTCCTTGACGCCGGCCGATAACAAGGCTCCGGCACCGCCGACCCCGCCGGCGACCGCCCCGAACCCGCCCACCAACCCGCCGGCCGGCATCAACCCGGCGGAGGCGCCGAAGGCTCCCAAGGAGGAGCCGAAGCCCAAGGCCCCATGAGCCGCCGATGGCGGACACCCCGAACCCCGATGTCGCCGTCCCGGGCGAGCACCCGTTCGATCACGTCGTTAAGCTGAAGGTGAACGGCCAGCGGCTCGACCAGTACCTGGCCGCCCAGTTTCCCGAGTTCAGCCGCTCGCTCATCCGCAAGGCCATCGACGCCGGCACCGTCACCGTCAACGGCGCCCCGGCCAAGGCGAGCTACAAGTGCCGCACCGGCGACGTGCTCCGCATCTACCTCCAGCGGCCGCGGACTGGCGTGCCCGTGGCCGAGGAAATCCCGCTCGACATCCTTTACGAAGACCAGTACCTGGCGCTGGTCAACAAGCCGCCGGACATGGTCGTGCACCCGGCCAAAGGGAACTGGTCGGGGACGTTGGCGAACGCCATCACGTTCCACTTCGGGGCCGTCAGCGAGGCCGGCGGCGAGCACAGGCCGGGGATCGTGCACCGCCTCGACCGCGACACCAGCGGCGTCATCCTGATCGCTAAGGAGGAACAAACGCACCGCGACCTGGGGATGCTCTTCGAGCGCCGCAAGGTGTTCAAGGAGTATGTCGCCATCACCCAGGGCGTACTCGACCGGGACAGCGATTACATCGAATCGCGCATCATCCGCCATCCGCACGAGCGGACCAAGATGGCCGTGACCGAGGACGACGAGGACGAGGACGCCAAGGACGCGGTCACCTTCTACGAGGCCGCCGAGCGGTTCGACGGGTACACGTTGGTCCGCGTTCAACCGCGGACCGGGCGGACGCACCAGATTCGGGTCCACTTAGCGAGCGTCGGTTGCCCGGTACTCGCCGACAAGGCGTACAGCGGCCGGGACCAGTTCCGGCTGAGTGACGCCGTACCGGGCCTGCCGCCGGAGCGGGACGAAGTGCTGATGCCGCGGCAGGCGCTGCACGCTCACCGGCTGCGGTTCCAGCACCCGCGGACGGGGCAGTGGCTCGAAGCGGTCGCGCCACTACCGCCGGAGTTCGAGCGGACGTTGGCGGCGCTGCGGCAGTACCGGCCGGTGCGGCGCCGCTAGCCGTTCGGGGCCGAGGGCGTGCTGCCGGGCGAAACAGCCAGGGCCACGGCGATGAGGATCAGGACCATCGCCAGTCCGGTGCGCCATGACGGCGTCTCGTTGAGGTACAGGATGCTGACGCCGACGAATACGGAGATGGAGATCGCCTCCTGAATGACCTTCAGCTGCGGGGCGGTGAACTGGCCGTGCCCGAGGCGGTTCGCGGGCACCTGTAGGGCATACTCGGGTAGCGCGATCAGCCAGCTCACCAGGATCGTGAGTACGAGCGGGGCGGCCTTGAACCGCAGGTGCCCGTACCAGGCGAAGTTCATGAACGTGTTGGACAGGGCCAACAACCCGACTAGGGCCGCCGCGCGTCGCATGGCCACCTCGCTGCCAGGAATGATGATGCCCACGCCCGCTCCGGGGAGCGGGCGTGGGCACTCGAGTATACGACGCGGTCGCGAGGTTATTTCACCGGGGTGATGACGATTTGCGCCTTCGGCCGCAGCTGGGCCACCAGACTGTCCCGCAGCCGCTGGCAGAAGACCTCCCGCACCTCGTCCTTGACGTCCTTGAACTCGGTCGGGGCGCCGGGCTTGCGGCCGGTGACGAGGATCAAGTGGTAGCCGAACGGCGTCTGGACCGGATCACTCATCTGCCCGGGCTTCAGGGCGAACGCGGCCGCGGCGAACGGCTCGACCATGCTGCCCGCCCGCGGGAACCAGTTCAGGTCGCCGCCATCCGCTTTTGACGGGCAGCAAGACAACTTCGCCGCCCGTTCGCCGAACAGGTCCGCCAGCCGTTGGCACCGGGCCTGATCGCGCGCCAGCGGGTCGGCGTTGTCCGGCAGTTTGGCGACCTCGGCCGTCACTTGCGCCTCGAGTTGCGCCTTGACCTGCTTGAGCTGGGCCACGGCCTGCTCGACCGACTTCGGGTCGCCGGCGGGCGTGAGCAGAATGTGCCGGGCCCGCACCATGCTACCGTCGAACATCTCGGGGTGCTTGCTGAACAGGTCGTTGAGGGCCGCGTCCGTGCCCTGGGCGGTGGCATATTTCTCCCACCGCAGGTCGGCGGCCATCTGGGACCGCAGCTCCGCCTCCGTGAGCATTAGCTCGGACAGCATCTTGTCGTAGTCCTGGCCGTGCTTCTTGACCTCGGTCTTCAGCTCGGTCACCCGGGCCTCGACCTCCTTCGGGTCCACCGGGGTCTTCTGGGCGGTCAGGTGCTGGTCGATGAGCAGGTTGTCGATGAGGTAGTTGAGGATTTCCGGCCGGGCCTTGGCGTGCTCGGCCGGCGGGACGCGCTTCAGGCCCCGCTGGACGGCGACCTCGGTGATGGGCTGGCCGTTGACGGTGGCGGCCGCCGCTGCCGGGGTCGCGGCCGGCGGCTGGGCGGCGGACCGGGAAACCATGGCCAGGCCGCAGGCGACCCACAGGCCGACTCGAATAAACCGGGGCATGAGGGAACCTCCTGATTCCTGAATGGGCGGCCGGCCGCCGGAAGCGGGGCGATTGTAGCGACCGCGGCGGTCTGCGCCGAGTCGAACTGCCGTTGTGCCGCAAGTGGGAAAAACCCTATCCTAGCTGCGCCCACCGGTCGCCGCCAGGGAAGCTTGCCCCGATGCCCGAGACGTCCGCCGCCGCCGAGTTTGTCCGCGTCACCAAGGACTACGCGCTCGGCGCGCTGAGGCTGGGGAAGCGGCGGGCGGTCACGGACGTGTCGCTGACGATTCCGGCAGGCCATGTGTACGGCCTGCTCGGGCCCAACCGCGCCGGCAAGACCACGCTCGTCAAAATCCTGCTCTCGCTCTGCCGGGCCACGTCCGGGACCGTCCGGCGGCTCGGCGAGCCGGTCGGGCGGCGGCACACACTGGCCCGCGTCGGCTACGTCCACGAGAACCACGCCTTCCCGCGCTACCTGACCCCGGCCGCGCTGCTGGAGTACTACGGTGCGCTGACGCAGGTGCCGTACGACGTGGTCAAGAAGCGGGTGCCGCTCTTG
>DASXAN010001239.1:0-3892 GCA_036406755.1 Gemmataceae bacterium | reverse complement strand
CCGAACGATCGACAACCCAGTGGTGAGCTGGGCCGACCGCGCCCACGTCACCGACGCGACGCAAACGTCCAACCGCGGCGTCGCCTGGGAGTACATCGCCGAGCTGGCCAACGTCAGCCACAAGGACATCTGGATCAACGTCCCGGTCGGCGCGACCGACGACTACGTCCGCCAGCTGGCGACGCTGTTCAAGAACCTGCTCGCCCCGGACCGGGCGGTGTACATCGAGCTGTCCAACGAGATGTGGAACGGGAACTACTCGGAGACGGGGGCGAACAAGGACGCGGCCGTGGCCGAGGTCGCGGCCGGGATGGCGTCCGGCCACGCTTCGAACCTGATGCTCCCCGGCGAGACGGGCAAGAACGCCGACGGGACGTGGACCTACCAGTGGGAGTGGGCGTTCCGGCGGCAGGCCCGGCGGACGAAGGAGATTAGCGATATCTTCGCCTCGGTCTGGGGCGCGGACGCGATCAACGGCCGGGTGCGGGTCGTCCTGGCGTCGCAGATCGTCAACGGGTATATCCCGCAGACGCAGCTGAGCTGGCTGAACCAGACGTTCGGCGCGCCGAGCAAATACCTCTACGCCCTCGCCGGTGCCCCGTACTTCTACGTCGGCTCCGCGGACCAGCAGACCAACCTGACGGCCGACCAGGTGCTCTCCGCCCTGTCGGCGAGTATCGACGCCAACGCCAAATACGTGCAGGACTACTCCCGCTGGGCCGCCGCGTACGGGCTGAAGCTCGTCGCCTACGAGGGCGGGCCGGACACGTTCGGGCCGAACAACGTCGCCGCCAAGAAGGCCGCGTCCCTGGACCCGCGGATGAAGGACCTGACGGTCAAGGCGCTGAGCCAATGGTTCGGGGCCGGCGGCGGGGTGATGAACTGGTACGTCGCCGGCCCGACCGACTACGACACGCAGTACGGCGCCTGGGGCACGACCAACTCGCTCGACAACCTGAACGCCCCGAAGATGCAGGGCATCCGCCAGGTGGCCGCCAACCCGGTGGACGCCACGGCCGGGTTCGCCGCCCCCGGCACGCTGGCCGCCATCAGCTACGTCGGGTCCACGTCCACCGACCCGTACCCCCGCTACCTGAAAAACGGCCAAACGCTCGACTACCTCGTCCGCTCGCCGGCCGACGGGCACTACACGCTGACGGTCAACTACGCCGCGGTCAGCGGCGGCGGCCAGCTCCGCGTCTGGGTCAACGGCACGGCGGTGCAGACGCTGACGCTGCCCGTCACGGGGCCGGGCTACGACAGCCAATGGTCGCCGAACAGCTTCGCCGACGCCCAGGCAATCCCGCTGGACCTGCGGGCCGGCGAGAACGACGTCCGCCTGGAGGTTGTGTCCGCGGGCTACACGGTCAACGCCCTGAAGTTCACCGGGGCCAGCCAGCCCGGGACGCCGGCCCCGCCGGTCATGGTCGTGCCGCCACCGACGCCGGTCGCCGACACGCCGGAACCGGCGCCCGTCCTGGTCACCGGCCCGGTGTCCAGCGGCATCAGCTACGTCCGCGGGTTCAGCACGACCGGGCTGGCGCGGAACGGGTACGCCGCGGTCGTCAACGGCCGGCTACGGTTGACCGGCGGCGGCCTCCAGCGGGGCAGCGCGTTCTTCGCCACTCCGGTCGGCGTCGGCCGCTTCTCGACCGCGTTCGACTTCCAGTCGAACAACGGCAGCGGCGAGGGGCTGGCGTTCGTTCTGCAAGGCGTCGGCCCGACGGCCCTCGGGTCGGGCGGCGGCGGCCTCGGTTACGGCGGCATCGCCAGCAGCGCGGCGGTACTGTTCGACAGTAGCGGTGACGCCGGCGTGGGCAAGAACATGATTGGCGTCGCCGTCAACGGCGGCACGCCCGTCGGGGCCAGCCTGGACCTGACCGCGGCCGGCATCGACCTCGGCGGCGGCCACGAGCTGCGGGCGGTCGTCACCTACGACGCCGGGGTGCTGAGCGTGTCGGTCGCCGACGTGACGACCGGGCGGACCGCCCAACTGAAGGTGCCGCTGGATCTGGTGAAGGTCATCGGCGGCACGGCGGCGTACGCCGGGTTCACAGCCGCGACGAACGGCCTGTCCTCGACCCAGGACGTGCTCGACTGGACGTTCTCGACCGTGCCGGACGGGCGCCCGATGCCCAAGGGGGTGCTCGCGCGGCGAAGCGGATCACTTCATTTCCCTCATGTTCCCCGGCCGGTCCGCCGACACAATCAAGGAACGGTTGTACACATACCACCCGCCGACGAAAGGACCCGGCCATGCCCCGCCCCATTCACTTCGAGATCCACGCCGCCGACCCGGACCGAGCCGTGGCGTTCTACCGCACCGTGCTCGGCTGGGAGTTCACGAAATGGGACGGCCCCGCGGACTACTGGCTCATCCGCACCGGCCCGGACGGCCAGCCGGGCATCAACGGCGGCCTGCTCCGCCGTCACGGCCCGGCCCCGGTCGAAAATCAGTCGGTCAACTCGTTCGTCTGCACGGTGGACGTGCCGAATACGGACGAGTTCGTCGGCAAGGCGACGGCGGCCGGCGGCACCGTGGCGCTGCCGAAGATGCCGGTCCCCGGCGTCGGCTGGCTGGCCTACGTCAAGGACACGGAGGGGAACATCGTCGGCATGATGCAGCGGGACCCGGCGGCGAACCGGGGTTACGACCGCGCCCCGAAGTAGAACGCCACCACCGCCGTCAGGATCGCCTCCCACGTCGTCAGGTCCATGCGGTTCTCGATCGCCGGGTTGATGAACACGATCAGGATCGTCTCCGCGATCAGCCCCAGCATCGCCAAGAGCGACAGCGTCGCCAGGATGTCCTGGAACGCCGGCGCATCCCGCCACGGCCCCTTGCGGATGACGTACCCGATCGCAAACCCGCCGAACGCCGACATGAGCAGCCCCGGCCAGCGGACGAGCTGGTTGGCATCCGGCGTTAGCCGGGTCGCCAGTCGGTCCGGGTGGGCGTAATACAGCCAGCCGAGCACCGCCGCCGTGCCGAGCAGGATCAGCCCCCGCAGGCTGCCCCGCGGCAGGTACAGCGGCGAGTGACCCGTAATGTGGTGCCCGATCGTGTGGCCGTGGGACCCGAAGAACAGCAGGACCACGCCCAGCAGCACGTACAGGAACAGCGGCACCCTGTCCGGGTAGGCGTCCGGCAGGGCCAGGAGCAGCCAGAACAGGCCGGCGATCATCAGCGCCAGCACGGCCCGGACGCTGCCCGGCGGCAGGCCCAGCGGGTGGCGGACGAACGGCACGTCTTGCTCGACGGGCGCGGCGGCGGACATCGGCAGCCTCCGGTGGTGGTCGGGGAGTCGACCCGTATTGTAGTTCGCCGCCGGCGGCCCGGCCTTTGGCCCGCGGCGCCGCCTTGACGGCCCCGGCCCGAGCCCTAAGATGATGGTTTTCCGCAGGGTCCAGCGGTCCTCTAGGGTAGCTGCCGTGTCCACGACCACGTTCATGGCCAAGAAGGGCCAGGTGTCCCAGACCTGGCACCTGATCGACGCCACCGACCAGGTGGTCGGCCGGCTGGCCGTCCAGATCGCCACCATCCTCCGCGGCAAGCACCGGCCGGAGTACACGCCACACGTGGACACCGGCGAGTACGTCATCGTCATCAACGCCGCCAAGGTGCGGTTCACCGGCAAAAAGTGGGACACGGTCACGTACAAGTCCTACTCACACTACCCCGGCGGGCTCAAGGTGACGACGGCCCGGGAGACGCTGGCCAAGAAGCCCGAGGACGTGATCGTCAACGCCGTCAAGCGAATGGTCCCGCGGAACCGCCTGGGCCGGACGCAAATGACGAAACTCAAGGTGTACGCCGGCGGCTCGCACCCGCACCAAGCCCAGCAGCCGGTCGAATTCAAGCTCTCGTGAGGCGGGGAGGGCGAGGCTCCTG
>DASXAN010001238.1:0-6993 GCA_036406755.1 Gemmataceae bacterium | reverse complement strand
CAGGAGCCTCGCCCTCCCGGCACGCCGGCCTGCCGCCCCATCAGCTGCCGCCGACGAAGACGCCGCCCAGGAACGTCGGGTCGAACGCGAAGTAGCTCGTCAGCGGCGCCGCGGTCCGCCCGCTGAACACCCGCGTGTGCGGCCCGCCCCCCGGACCGGCGGCCGTCACGATGTCGGCCGCCCCGTCGCCGTTGACGTCGGCCACCACGCCCACCCGCACGCCGCCGGTGAACGTCGCCCCGTAGGCGAAGAAGCTGTCCAAGACGGCCAGTGTCGTGCCGTTGAAGGCCGACACCTGCGGCCCGCCGCCGCGTCCGGCGCCCGCGACGATGTCCGCCTTGCCGTCGCCGTTGAGGTCGCCGGCCGCGACGTAGACGCCGCCCGTGAAGCGCGTGTCGAACGCGAAGAACTGGCGGACCAGCGCCCCAGTCACGCCGTCGAACTCGCGGACGTGCGGCCCGCCGCCGGGGCCGGCCCCCGTGATGATGTCGGCCTTGCCGTCCCCGGTCACGTCGCCGGCCGCCACCCGGACGCCGCCGGTGAACGTCGCCCCGTAGGCGAAGAAGCTCCGCAGCACCGTCCCGTCCCGGCCGCTGAACACCCGCACGTGCGGCCCGCCGCCGGCGTCCGCCCCGGTGACGATGTCCGCGAACCCGTCGCCGTTGACGTCGCCGGCCGCGACGTAGACGCCGTTGGTGAAACCCGGGGCGTAGGCCATGAACTCGCGGACCAGGGCGTGCGTGTTGCCGTCGAAGACGCGCATGTCCGGCCCGCCGCCGGGGCCGGGGGCGGTGATGACGTCGGGCACGCCGTCGCCGGTCACGTCGCCGACGGCCACCCGCACCCCGCCGCGGAACGCCGGGGCGTAGGCCGAGAAGTCGGCCACGATCGCCCCGGTCGCGGCGTTGAACACGCGGACCTCCGGCCGGCCGCCGGCGTCGCAGCCGGCCGCGAACACGGACGCCGGCGGCGGCGGGGGCGGCGGCGACTGGCCGCCGTAGGTGAACCGGTCGGACGCCGTGACGGCCGAGACGCCGTAGCCGAAGACCGGGCTGGTGGCGTTGCTCGCATCCGCCCCGCTGGTGACGCCCGACTGGACCCTCACGTCCACCGTGCCGCTGCCGGCCGGGGCGACGGCGACGACGTGCCCGTCATCGACCACCCGGACCGACGTGGCCGGCGTGTTGCCGAACAGCACCTGCAAGTGCCCGGCCGCCCCGGAGAAGCCGTGCCCGATGACGGTGACCGACGTGCCGGCCGCGCCGGTGTGAACGCTCAGGTCGCTGACGCCCGGCGACAGGTCCACCACCTCGAAGTCGCTGAAGTGCAGGCTCTTGAGGCCGTGGGCGGTGTCCTGAATGTCGTCGTCGTCCCAGGTCAGGGTCTGCTGGTTCGACGCGTTGACCGCGTAGCTCGCCCCCGAGAAGAAGAAGTTGCTGCCGTTGTCGGCGACGATCAGGCCGTAGTCCTTCATCGCCTGGGCGATGACGCGGGCCTCGGGGTTGAGCTGCGAGATGTCCACGCTGGCCTTGAGGCGGAAGCGGGCGCCCATCGGCGGCTGGATCGCGGCGTTGGTGTTGCCGGGGTTGGCGGTGTGCGACGCCGGGTAGAGGAATTGGTTGAGGACGACGGCGTTCTGCAACGTGACGCGGATGGCGTGGTTGATCACGCCCTGGCCGCCCTGGCTGACGGGCAGCCCCTCGTCGGGCCGCACCAGGCCGGCCAGGAGCGACAGGCCGGCGGCGTCGGCGGAGGTCCAGCCGAGGGTGCGGAAGGTGTTGGCCTTCATGTCCCAGACGGTTTCCACGTCGGCGTGCCACTTGCCGTCGGTGTTCTCGCTCGGCCGGGAGGCCCGCCCGAGCTCGTAGGCGACGTTGTTGTCCACGTCGAAGATGAGCAGGTGCGAGTCGCCGCGGTTATCGACGCCGACGTTCGGCCCGGTCTGGAAGTCGCCCTCGATGACGGCGTTGGCCGGGATGGGGACGGGGGCGACGTCGCTCTCGTCGGCGTAGGCGTCGAGGACGACGTTGACCTTGGGCGTGGAGTTGCCGTGGACGACGTTGTAGGGGATGCCGTAGAGGTCGCCGCCGGCGGTGTGGTAGTCCTGGCCGAAGTCGGGGTGCAGCCGGCCATCGCCGTAGTGGGTGAGGATGTTGTTCATGATGGCCGCGGAGCTGGCGGCCACCGGGGCGCTGGTGATCGGCTGGTTCCACGGGTTGTCGGCGGGGAAGAGCTGGTTGCCCAGGAGGGTGGGCACGACGCGGTCTTCCAGCTCGCGGACGTGCAGCCGGCTGCGGCGGATGAGTTTCGCCGGTCGGCGGTGGAATCGTTGGCCGGTGGACACGCGGGCGGACCCTCCGCAGGGGCACGGCCGCGGGTGACGGCCGGCCGGAGTTTACTGGTGGCGTGACGTAGCGAGTCAACGGAGGGGCGTGGACCGGGCCGGAGGCCGCGCAAGCATAGGGCGCAGGTTGGCGGAGGCAAACGGGCGGATGATTCCGGCCGGGTGCGCCCCACCCCACCTCAGGGCGTTGCTACTACCAGCGCATTCCGGGCCCGTGATCGCAGTGCACGGCGGATGATTCCGGGGGCCTTGCTGATACCGGCGCATGTCGGGCCGGTGATCCCAGCGCGACGGGGGATTCCGGCGGGAATTAGCGCGGGGGAATCCGTTCAGCTGGCGGTGCGGGGAACCGTGGGGCGGAATGCCGGAATAGGGCGACGACCGGGTACCCAACTGACCTAGACGCGGAGTCGCTAGTTGTTCCAAAATAGAAGGACCGGCTGCGCCTCTGGGGAGAGTCTCGCAACCGGCCCGTGCTAGGTACAACCCCATCGTAACAGGTTGCGGGTGGCGCGGTCAATCTCGACTCCCCCGTCTCTGCCGGGCGGCTGGCCCGGTACGTAATGAGGGTGCATCGGATGTCGAACGAACTGGCCAACGTCAACTTCTACGGCGACACGCTGCTGGCGTGCGAGGCGGCGGACGGCACGATCCGCGTCGCGTTCGGTCGCCTGTGCCGCGTCATGGGACTGAACTACTCCAAGCAGTTGGTCAAGCTGCGGTCCCGCTCATGGGCCAAGGTCGAGACGGTGTCGATGATGGTGAACACCGGGGAGAACCGGTTTCAGCGGATGGACGTGACGGCCATCGACCTGAGGACGCTGCACGGCTGGCTGATTTCGATCAACGAGAACACGGTCCATGAGGACATCCGGCCGAAGCTGGTACGGTATCAGGCTGAGTGTGTGGAGGTGTTGGAGCGGCACTTCCACCCGCCGGTGCCGTACCGGCCGTGGGCCGAGCGGTTCCGCGAGTCATTCGCGCCGCACCAGCGCAACGTCCTGTCTCAGTTCCCGCACGGCGCGTTCACCGTCATCACGGAGGGCGTGATGCCGATGCTGATGTTGGAGGACGAGTTGATCCGGCACATGATGGCGGTCGGCCCCGGTGACCGCCCCTGCATCTCCATCGGGCTGACTTACTCGCATCACCGGCGGAAGAACCTGCGGTTGACGGACGCGATGGGCGAAGCGCCGATCTGGTTGCCGGATCGGGGCATCGAAGTGCCGGTCAAGGTGTACTCGGGCGCGGAGTTGCACCAGTTCAAGACGTGGCTGCACTTCACGTACCTGCCTGAGAAGTTGCAAGAGTACTTGGACCGCAAGCCGGAGTTCCGGCCGTACGGGGCGCTGCCGCGGGCGAGCGTGGCCGACAATACGTGCCTGACGATCACAGGTCGGCCCGCTTCTCTGGCCGTCCCACTGCGGCAGGCACTCCGGACGTGCAACGGCTTCGCGCCGGCTTCACTGCCAAACTCGGACAAGCCGCAAATCACTTCCTGACGCTAACTTAGTAACCCCCTCCCCCCAAAGGGGGAGGGGGTCACTAGGACGCTCCTGTCCGTCCACTGCGCACCAAAGGAAGCATGTCTTGCCGTTCCCCGGGCGACTCCGGCCAGAACAGCCTTGCACCCCCAAACTCAATCACGGCCCGATGCGCGACAACGACGTTGTGGCAGAGTACCCCGCGCTAATGCGGTCCAATGGTCGGCCGACGCCGAATCAGATGCCAAACATCGGCCGGCCACTTGCAACTGTAATTTTATACACTATGTTTGAGTGGCCTTTGCCCCGGCCGAAAGTGGCCCCACGTCAGCCCTGGGGAGGTTCCGTATGGTTCCGTTGTTCACCGAGAGGGTCGCTTTCTCGGCGGCGGCCCGGCGCCGTTCGCCGGTTTGTCGCCAATTGTCGCCACTTGTCGCCCCAGGAAAAGATGTTACTCGTTTCACGGCCCTCGCGCCGGACGAGAAATGTTCCAAAATGTCCGGTTTTGTCCGCCCAGAAAAAGATGTTAGTTCGCCCCGCCCGCCTATCATGGCGTTCGGACCCGTCCGCCGACTGACCCCGAGGCACCACCCATGACCACCCGGCTCCCGTCGCGCCTGGCTCTGACCGCCGCCGCGGCCCTGCTCATCCCCGCCGCCGCAGTCGCCGCCGAGCCGGCCATCGACCGCTACGACCTCGGCCAGCGGCTCGTCCTCGTCGAACGGGCCTGGGCCTCGCAGCACGACGCCGCCGCCCGCGGCCGGGCCGTGCCGGTCCTCAAGCAGGCCGTGCCGCAGTTCCTCGCCAACAAGAACGTCGAGGCCGCCGAAACCCTCGACCGCGCCCGCCTTCTGCTTCGCTCCGCCGACCCGTCGCCGGCCGACCGCTGGGCGGCAGCCCTGCTCGTCCACCCGGCCACCCGCCTGCTCGACCCGGCCCACGGCTCGCTCGCCGTCCACGTCCTGTCCGCCTACCCCGCCGGCAGTCCGCCGGCCGGGGCCGTCCTGCGGCTGGCCCTCGTCGGTGCCAGCGGGGCCGCCCCGTTCGCCGCGGCCGAGGTGCCACTGGCGGCGCTGCCGGCCGCCGCCACGCTGCCGACCGACAAGCTGCCCGAGGGCGACCACACGCTGCGGGCCGAGGTGGTCGTCGGCGGCCAGGTGCTGGCGACGTACACGGCCGGCGTGTCGGCCGTGCCACGGTTGGCAAAGCGAATCGGATCGATCCACACCGCGGCCGGAAAGGCGTTGGACCGGTCCACGGACTCGGCCACGCTCCAGTCGCTGGCGGTTCTGCTCGAGGAACTCTACCGGCGCAACAGTCCGGAGACGAACTACCCGGCCGCCCGGCTGGTGGCCGAGGCCGAGGCGCTGGCCCGGGCGCGGGCGGCGAAGGAGGAGTTCTACGGTCCGAAGCGGACCGGCCAGTTCTGGCTGACACTGCCGGCCAACAAGGACGGGGTGCCGGTGCGGCTGTTCGTGCCGGAGCAGGCCAGGGCCGGCAAGCCGCTGCCGCTGGTCGTCGCCCTGCACGGGGCCGGCGGCAGCGAGAACCTGTTCTTCGACGCCTACGGGTCCGGCCTGATCGCCCGGCTGGCGGCGGAGCGGGGCTGGCTGGTCGTCGCCCCGCGGGCCGGGTGGCTGTTCGACGGCCCGCCGCCGGTCGCCGCCATCGTGGACGAGCTGGCCAAGCTCTACCCCGTGGACCAGAAACGGGTGTACGTGGTCGGCCACTCGATGGGGGCGATGCAGTCGGTGGCCGTGGCCCAGGACACGCCGGGCCGGTTCGCGGCGATCGCCCCGCTGGGCGGCGGCGGCACGGTCCGCAAGCCGGAGGTGTTCGCGGAGCTGCCGGTGTTCGTCGGCTACGGCACGGAGGACTTCCTGGCCGGCGGGGAGCGGGGGTTGGCGGCGGCGCTGCGGGAGAGCGGGGCGAAGAAGCTGACGGTCAAGGAGTACGCCGGGGTCGAGCACATCCTGGTGGTGCAGGAGGCGCTGCCGGACGTGTTCAGGTTTTTCGAGAAGGCCGGCAGCGGGTCGGAGCGACGACGGTAGCGGTTGAGTAGACGCACTTTTGCGCGGCGGTCGGTGTCTCGGCCGTGGTTCAGCCGCGAAGCGGCGGCACAGCGTTAGCCCAGGGCGCGAGCCCTGGGTTTCGGTACCAAGTGTCCGGTCCGGCGCGTGGGGCAGGCGGAGCCTGCCCCACGCGCCGGACCCTCGTCGTCGGCCCATGGACCCAGGGCTCGCGCCCTGGGCTAAGTTGTGCCGCCCCTCCGGGGCTAGTACGTCATCGTCAGGCCGAACGTGATCCCCTGGGCCCAGAAGTCGGTGCCGCTGAAATGGAACGTCGGCTCATGCAACCCGCTGTTTTTGTGCACCACGATGAACCGCGTGAACTCCGGGTTCACCGCCGGGTTGATCGCCGCCCCCGACCGCTCCACGCTCGACACCGTCAGGATGTCGTACCCGACCGTCGCCCGGATGTGCGGCGTGATCTGGTAGCCGAGCTTCAACAGCAGCTCCGGCACCACCGCGAACCGGTCCCGCGAGTACCGGCCCACGTTCGTCGGCTGCACGTACAGGATGCTCTCGTTCGGGAACACCTGCACGGCCGAGCCGAACTGCTGGCTGGCGCTGCCGGCGATGTCCACCTCCTGGTGTACCCACCCGGACGCCAGCTTGGCCGTCACGTCCAGCGTCCAGCACTTGTACTGGGAGTGCGAGTCGAACCCGATCTGGCTGCCGTAGAACTGGTTCCGCGCCCGGAACGACTCGTTCGACGCGATGACGAACGGCGTCGCCCCCGGGGCCGGCCGGATCGCGATCGCGCTGTTGATCGTCACCGAGTCCTTCAGGTTCAGGTACCGCAGGCCGGCCAGGTAGTCGGTCTCGTCCATGAACACGGTCGTCCCGCGGACCCGGATGTTGCCGTCGAACGTGTACATCTTGACCGGGGCGTCCACGGCAATGTACCCCGTGGACAGCCCGTCCGGGGTGGTGTACCGCAGGAACGACTCCTTGCCGACGCCGGCGTCCACGAACCCGCGGCCGATGACCGGCACCCCGCTGCTGGCGATGGCGAACGTGTCGGCCTTCTGGAAGAGCTGGGCGTAGCTGCCGTCCACGCCCCAGTTCGTCCCGCCGTCCAGCCACATGCCGCCGAAGAGGC
>DASXAN010001237.1:0-2084 GCA_036406755.1 Gemmataceae bacterium | reverse complement strand
GCGGCGCGCCGCCGGTGGCCACCGGGCGGCGCAGCTCCAACCGCCCCACCGGGAGCCCGGCCGGCCGCCGCCGGGTCGCGTCGAGGGCGGTGACCGCCCCACCCGCGCCGAGCGTCAGCTGCGCCAGCACCAGCTGGCGGCCGTCGTCCGGCACGTCCGCCGGCGCCTGCAACCGCAGCCACGGAGCGTGCAGCAGCACCGGGGCGTTCGCCAGCGGCCCCTGGTCCTGCACCTCACGGAAGTCGATCGTCAGCAGTACGGCCCCGGCCGGGAGCGCGTCGGTGGCCAGGACGACACCGCCGTCGGCGACCGGCACTGTGGGGACGTTCACCATCTGCCCGGGATCGACCGTCGGGTCGACGACCGCGACGCCGCCGGCGGCCAGCGCGACCAGCCGGCCCTGGGCGTCCAGCCCGGTCCCCGGGGAGACGGTGACGCCGGCGGCGTTGGCCGTGGCCGTGACGGTGAGACCGTCGGCCACGCCCCACGAGTGCAGGCTCGACTCGGTGGCCCGGGCCAGCGGCAGCAGGCCGCCCTCGACGTCGGTCACGGTCTCGCCGTGGCTGGTCGTGCCGCTGCGCAGGGTGTTCGTGGCGAGGTTCCAGTACTGCGTGCGGGTCATCGGGGTGGCGCTCACGGTGTCGCCTTTCGTCACGGCGGGCGGCGAGTGCTCGCCCGGCAGAGGATCACCAGTTCAGACGGCGCGAAGCCGGCTCTGGCCCGGGTCGGAGACCGACCAGGTGCTGTCCGGCGGCGGGGCGGCATTGGGGACCGGCGTCGTGGTCGTTCCGGTCGTCGTCGCCAGCAGGACCGCGACGCCGCCGAGGGTCAGCTTCGTGGCGGGGCTGCCGGCGACGGCCGGCTTGGTCACGCAGGGCGCCGGCTTCGGCGGGTTGTCGATGGTCACGTGCAGGCACGGCCGCACCACGGGCGGCGGTGGCGGGATCGACGGCGCGAACGGCAGGCCCGCCTCCTGCCCGAGCAGCAGCACACCCTTGCCGCCCACGGTCAGCCGCGGGCTCACCGCCGCGACGGCGATCTCGCCGGCGTGCCCGCACAACAGCGTCCCCCCGGCCACCACCGCCGGGGCGGCTTGCCCCGGCATCAGCCGACCGTCAGTGTGGTGCCGGCCGCGGGCGGCTGGGCGGGCACGCCGTCGACCTGGGGCGGCGGGGCCGGCGCGCCCGCCGGCGTCCCGGACAGCTCCTCGAGCACCTGGATGGCGCCGCTGATCCGGAGCAGGGTCTCCCGCAGGACGACCTCCTGCCCCATCAGCTCCTGGAGGCGGCGCTGCCCGACCTCGTACTCCCGTCGCAGCTCGGCCAGCCGTTCCTCGACCTGTTCGCTCATGTGCGTGCCTCCCCTGTCCCGTACGACCGTGTCGTGGCTCGACCTACACCGCGGTGATCCGGCCCCACTCGGTGTGGGCCGGCCGGTTGTCCTCGACGACGCTGCGGACGGTGGCGATGACCTGGTTTTCTATCTGCTCGCGGGCGGACTGGTCGTCGGGCAGCCCGGCCGCGAGGAAGTGGACGACGACGTCGAACCGGAACGGACGCAGTCTCGGCCAGATGGGCGTGATGCCGGCCGACTCCGGCTGGCCGGGGTCGCAGATGACCAGCCGGTCCCCGTCGGCGACCATCCCGGTGGGGAACACCATGTGTCCCGCCTCGCTGACCCGGACCGCGGCCGGCTCGGGGGTGTCCGGGTCGACCCGGTAGACGGCGGCGGGCTCGCAAACCGCACGGACGAACGGGTCGCCGGAGAGCCGGAACGGCTTGAGCCCGACGTCGAGGACGTGCAGCGTCCCGTCCCGGGCCTGGGCGATCCCGGTCGGCGCGACGAGCGGGTTGCCCGCCGGCAGCAGCAGGGACTCCGCCCACGACCCGGGATTGCTCCGATCGACCAGCACGAGGTTGCCGGACAGCTGGCCCGGCCCCGCGTCGTCCTGCTCGCGGCCGTCGCCGATCACCAGCGTGCCGTCCGGGCGAACCAGCAGGGACAGCGGTTCCAGCACCGTGCTCAGGTTGCGCCGGGCGACGGTGAGCGGGTCTACCGCGACCGTGACGATCTTCGGCGGGTTC
>DASXAN010001236.1:0-5998 GCA_036406755.1 Gemmataceae bacterium | reverse complement strand
CAACCCGGGCGACGCGCTGCGGTTCAACCCGACCGACCCCAACGCCAAGCACGCCAAGCTCGCCGGGCGGACAGGCGAGTTCGCCCTCTACGACGAATTTAACCCGATGCGGAAGATCCTGCTCAACCCGGACGGCACGGCGAACACGACCGGCGCGGGCACCGAGTTCTTCCTGAACTTCTCCCCCACCGACGGGCCGCTCGACACCAGGTGGGATGTCGCGGGCAGCCAGAAAAACACGGACGGCGACGACGCCCTGTTCGGCGACCTGGGCAACGACTGGCTCGTCGGCGGCACCGGCCGCGACGACATGTTCGGCGGCTGGGGCAACGACCTGCTCAACGCCGACGACGACCTGACCACCGCCGGCGGGCTCAACAACGTGGCCGACACTGCCCCGTCCTACGAGGACCGGGCCTACGGCGGCGCCGGCAAGGACGTGCTGATCGCCAACACCGGCGGCGACCGGCTGATGGACTGGGTGGGCGAGTTCAACAGCTACCTCGTGCCGTTCTCGCCGTTCGGCATGGCGACGGTCAGCCGCACGATGCAGCCACAGTTGCCCGAGTACCTGTACGCCCTGTCGGCCAGCGACGGGGTGGACATGACCCGGGCCGCCGACGCCGGCACCGACCCGGTGCGCAACGGCGAGCCGATGGGCGAGTTGGGGGTGGTCCGGCAGCAGGACGCGGCCTGGAAGGACCAGACCGGCGCCCCGACCGACCCGCAGCCGGGCAACACCTCGGGGACGCAGCGGGACGTGCTCCGCAGTGCCAGCTTCAACAACAACCAGGCCGCCGGCTTCTTCGCGGCGGGCGGCAACTGGACCTCCGGCGGCGGCGTGTACACCGGCTCCAACGCCACCGGCGACGCCATCAGCCTCTACTACGTGGACCAGTTCCTCCCCTCGTACTTCGAGCTGTCCACGAACGTGAAACTGAACGCCTCGAATCGCAACGCGTACCTGATCTTCGATTACCAATCGGCGACCGACTTCAAGTACGCCGGCATCGACCAGGCCGCCAACCTGATGCGCATCGGCCAGCGCACCAGCGCGGGGTGGATCGACACGGCGACCCTCAGCACCAATCTCAACGGCGCGAACTTCGTCCTGTCGCTCGTCGCCAGCCGGACCACCGCGACGCTGACGGTCGGCTCGAAGTCGCTCGCGTACACGTGGTCCGGGAGCCCGGCCACCGACGCGCTCAACGACGGCAACCTGGCCCTGGGCGTGCACAACGGGTCGGGGGCGTTCACGTCCCTGAACGTGCAGATCCTGCCGCGGACGTTCACCTACCAGATTACCGACGCCTTCTCGGCGTCGCCCGACCCGAGCTTTACCGCCCAGACGGGCACGTGGGCGGTGTCGAACGGGCTGTTCGGCGCCACGCCGCCGGCCGGCGACGCGGCCCTGAGCACGCGGCCGCTAAACGTGTCGGCCGGGTCCTACGTGGAGTTCCAATCGACAGTGCGGGCGGACGCCAACGGCACCTACGCCGGCCTGGTGTACGCCTACACCGACTCTAACAACTTCTTCTTCGCGGCCGTCGTAGCCGGCGGGGCCAACGGCCAGGTGGTGCTCGGCCACCGCAGCGCGGGCGTCTGGTACATCGACGCGACGGCCGCCCGCACGGTGAACGCCGGCACGGACTACACGCTGCTGGTGGCCCTGGACAACAACCCCGAGACCGGCGGGCACCCGGTGGTCAGCCTGGCCTTCGGCGGCCTCACGGCGGTCAGCTACGTCTACCCGATCCAGTCGGTCGGCGGCGGGCTGGGCCAGGGCAACCTGCGGCTGGGCCTGCTCGCCCGCAACGGCACGGCGTCGTTCGACAACGTGTCGGTCCGGGGCGACGACGCCGCCTACGCGGGCGGCGGCACGCCCCAGCTGGCGGCCGCCGCGGCCCCGGCCCCGGCGGACCGGGGCAGCCAGCTCACCGGCGACCAGTTGGATCCGCTCGTCCGGGCCGCCGTCTTGCGCTGGACCGCCGCCGTCGGCCCCGCCGCCGCCGCCCTCCGGGAGGCGTCGGTCGCCGTCGCCGACCTGCCCGGCTTGATGATCGGCCAAACCGTCGGCACCTCGATCGTCATCGACCCTACGGCGGCCGGCTACGGCTGGTACGTGGACCCGACGCCGTTGGACGACTCGGAGTTCGCCGCCGGCGATCCCAGCCCGGCGGCGGGCCGCATGGACGCGTTGACGGTCGTGATGCACGAACTGGGGCACCTGCTCGGCCGCGACGACATCACCGACGAGGTGAACCCGGCCGACCTGATGAACACGACCCTCGGCGCCGGTGAGCGCCGCCTGCCGGCCGGGAAGCCGGACGGCGCCGCCGCGCGCGGGCCGGCGGCGTTCGTTGTGACGCTCCAGCCGGTGCCGACACCCCCCGCTACCATGACCGCCCCGGTGGCCACCGGTCACGCCGGCAACGGCACGCCCGACGGTCCTCTCCCGCACGGCATCCAGGTCGCTGCCTTCGACCGGACCGCGCTCGAACGGGCGGGGGGCTTGAGCCTGCTGACCGTCGGGCCAATGTCGCCGGGGAGTCCGCCTCCCGCCGACGCCGCACCCGCCCACCGGCTACGGTACGACCTGGATTCGCCGTCCTTCGGCCAGCGGCCGGCCGGTGGCGAAGACCAACAGATCGTCTCCCTCACCGCCCCGCCCCTGGACCGGGTGGTGTTGACGTTTGAGGAGGGCGGGGGCGACGGCTGGGACGGGCAGGACTGGTTCGACTTGGTGCGCGCCCTGCGCCAGCCGCCGGGGGGCACGTTCTAGGTGGTAGGCCCGGATGAGACATGGCTGAGTCGGATCACAGAATCAAGACCGTCCTGATCGTCGGCGGGGGCGTCGCCGGCTGGATGGCCGCGGCCTACCTCAACCGGCTCCTACAGGGCACGGACTGTTCCGTGACGGTGGTGGAGTCGGTCAAGCTCGAGACCAGCGCCGTCGGGATGGCCACCCTTCCGTCGCTGGTCAGGTTCCTGCGCGGGCTGAGGGTCGACGAGATCAAATGGATGCAGCAGTGCTCGGGGACGTACAAGCTCGGCACCCGATTCGTCGACTGGATGCACGCGGGGCGGGAGTTTTGGCACCCGCACGGGCTCGCGGGCGGGACGATCAATGACATCGACCTGTTCCACTTCTGGCTCAAGAGCCTCCGCGCGGGCCGGCCGGAAATGCCTTACTGGTCTTACTCGCTGCAGGCCCTGCTCGCGGAGCGGGATCTGGGACCCCGGCCGCTCCGGGGACCGTCGCCGATTATCGAAGCAGGCGCTTACGGATACCACCTCGACCCGGCGACGTTGGCCGACGCGTTCCGCGAGCTGGCCGTCTCGGAAGAGGTCAACCACCTATTCGACGACGTGAGCGGCGTGGCACTCGACGGGGCAGGCCGGATCACACACGTCGAGACGAAAGCCGGGCGGCGGCTCGCCGCCGACCTGTTCATCGACTGTACCGACGGCGGCGAGCTGATCGAGCGCCGCCTCGGCGACCCTTGGGTGGACTGGTCGACGGCCCTACCGTGCGACCGCGCGGTGATCTTGCCCTTGCCGCGCGACCCGCGCATGCCCCCCTACACGCGGGTCACGGCGCTGAGCGCCGGCTGGATGTGGCACATCCCGTTGAGCCACCGTGTAGCGTGCGGGTACGCTTACGCGAGCGCGTGCCTGCCCGAGGATGCCGCACTGCGGGAGCTGGTCTCGCACGCGACTGCCCAAAAAGCCGCCACGGGGCAGCCCCGCTGGCTGAAACTGCGGGCGGGGCGCCGGCAGCAATTCTGGCGGACCAACTGTGTCGCGCTGGGGCCGGCCGCGGTCGCCGTCGGGTCCCTCGCGGGGACCGACACGTTCCTGGTTGAGAAAACCCTGGAGCTGCTGGTCGCCTGTTTCCCGGACGACACCCTCAGTCCGGCTTTGCAGCAGTTGTACAACCGGCGCATCGCAGCCTTGTGCGAGAAGGTCCGGGATTTCGTTCTGCTTCACTACCTGCTCAGCGACCGGGCGGACGGTCCGTTTTGGCGCGATAGCCGAGCGGCGCCGGTGCCGGAGTCGCTGCGGACCGTCATCGAGTTGCACGCGGAGAACGGGCTGGTCGAGCCGGGGGCCGTGTTTTCGGAGGGCAGCTACCACTGCCTGTTCGCCGCCGCCGACCGCCTGCCGCGCCGGCCGCTCGCGGCGGCGGACGCCGCCGATTTCACCCGCGTCGCCGACATACTGCAATTGATTCGCAACCAGAACGAGGAGTGGCTGACCAAGCTCGCCAGCCATGCCGAGCTGATCGCCACCATTCATCGCCCGCTGGTGTAACGCCGCTTAGAAAACCCCGTAGTAGCCGCTCTTGAGCATCACCAGCTCGTCACCTTCTGTCACGTAGTCAAACCCGACGTCGTAGAGCAAATGGTCGAGTGCCCCCCGGTTGGTCTCCACGAACTGAATGATCGCCGAAGGGTACTCGAGTAACCTCAAAAAGAACAATAACTGGTCCACCCTTATGCCGGAAAAGTAAGCGGTGTCGTTCCTCTGCTTGTTGGCGACACAGATGGTGTTGCAGTCGCGGAGTTCCGGACGGAGGATGCGGTCGATGTCCATCCTGGGGGCGTCAACGTAGACGGAAGAGTAGACCTTCTCGGCCGCCTCCCGGAGGTCGCGGCGGGCGTCGAAAAAGAAATAGAAGTTCTCCAGGGCCGTGGTCGTGGCGGTGAGTGCGTACGCGATGCCGGACGACACGCGGCTACCGGGGTTGCCGATGTACATGTGGATGACGTCGAGGTCCCGCGCGCCGGAAAGCAGGTCCTCGTTCACGTCGAGAGAAAACATGAAATACCCCAGGCTCTCATTGGGCCGCACGGCGGAGCGAATGATCGGCCGGATCGCGTCGAGAACGCGGGTCATGGAAACTTCCCGCTCCCGCCGCTGATAGTCGTAGAAGTAAAACTCCCAGGCCAGCCGGCCGCCGACCCACTTGACACCCCAGACCGTCCGAAACGCCCCGATCGCTTCCCGGAGCAGCCGCACCAACTCGAACGCCCGCGGGCCGACCCCGGCCAGCTCGAACGACTGGAAGAGTAGGCTGACGGGCCGGAGCTTATTCGCCGCAGGGGCCACGGGCACGTATGGCCACCAGCAGTAGTTGAAGTACTGGTCCTGATCGGTGGTGAGCTCCAAACGCTCGACAGATGTCATGGCAACTCCGGAGCGCCCTCCGGCCTCGGACTCTCCCGCGACGCCACTCGCCGACCTTTCCCGGGGTGGTAACGGCACGGTTACTGGCGTCGACCGCGCGTGCGGGTCCGCGGAAGCCTCGCCGAACCCGGGCACCGCTTTGCCGTCCCGCCACTGCACCCCGTAGTACAGGTTGAAAAACTTCTGCCCTTCCCGGTGAACGCCTCCGGAGAGATGTCCGAACCGGCTCACCTTGATTGGCTGATACCACGTTCGGAACTGCGATTCGGGGATGGCAAAGTATTCGCGCATGCGGGAGAGAGGCCGCTCGAGGTCTTGCACCCGGAGAAGGGCGTCGTAGACGTTGAGGTCGAACGACCGACGGTCGGTCGTTGGTTCGCTGACCTCCAGGTAGGTCATCCGGTGATCCGGCCGGGCGGCGGCGACATTCAGGACCTCCCTGACCAATTCGAAGGGCTCGCCGCCGCCGTTGTCACGGTAGAGCTGTGCGAGTCGCTCGACGATCTCGGGTACAGATAGGAAAGGATACCAGTGGTAGTGCGTCAGCACGTGCCGGCTGTTATCGGCGACGTCCCACTTGCACCCGAGGTGCATAAGGAAGGTGGACCCGGGGATGGCGTTTCGGCCGTCGAACTCCAGGTACACCTTGTACAGACAAGACGTCCGGTCCTCCTCGAAGCCGAAATGAAGAGTTCGCGCCGCGGACAAATGGGCCAGGGCCGCCTCGACCAAGGGCACCGGCATTCGCAGGCGTCGCCAAAGGGATTCGGTCGTGCCTTCCGGATACCTCTCAAGGGTCTGTTTGGGC
>DASXAN010001235.1:0-1672 GCA_036406755.1 Gemmataceae bacterium | reverse complement strand
GCGGGTCCGAGAAGTCGTACAGGGCCAGGTACTCCTGCAGCGCCCGCCGGCCCTCCTCGCCGTCGGCCAGCGACAGGTGGTTCAGGACCAGGTGCGACACCAGCCGCCAGTGGGCGTGCCGCCGCAGCGGCGGCCGCAAGGTCGGCGACGGCGCCCGCAAGACCCGCAGTGCCGCCGGGGCCGCGAACTGCGGCTCCAGCGCCAGGTCCTCACCGACCCGCTGCAGTTGCGTCGGCAGGTCCCGGTTCAGGCACGTCGTCTTGACCACCAGCGTCGGCACGTTCGGCAGCCGCGGGTCGAAGTCCAGGTCCACCAAGTGCAAGTACACCTCGCTGCCGCGGTCGTCCGGCCGCGGGGACGGCGCCCGCCGGGCGTACCAGTACGCCCGGCCCGGACTCCGGTCCTGGTGGCGGTACGAGTAGAACGGCTCGTACTCCGTCACCTGCCCGGTCTGCGGGTCCTGGTGCACCACCTCGTCCACGGAGTAGACCTCCGTCCCGGACTGGTGGTGTACGTCCGGGACGACGCGGTAGTCGTACCGCTTCTGGGTGAGCGGGATCGGCTCGGCCGTCTGCTCGAACAGGTTGACGGCCGGAGTGCAGCCGAGGCGGAACGTCCGGGCGGTGACGGCCTGCTCCCACTCCGGCGGCACGGCCCGGTTCAGGAACAGCTGCACCTCCACCTGTCGACCGCCCAGCGCCCCGGCCGCCTTCGCCTGCCGCCACCCGCCCAGGTCCACGAACAGGAACCGGGCCGGGTAGGCGAAGAACTCCGTCAAGAGGCGGTAGCCGGGGAACGCCGTCGGCGGGTACGGCAACAGCGCGTCGTCCGGCTCCAGCCCGACCGGCCGCAGCACCGACCCGCTCCGCGGGTGCCCCGCCGGCTCCAGCACGGCCGCCGGCCCGCCCGGCGGGGCGGCCGCGTCCCGGATCACCACCTGGACGACGTTGTTGAAGATCAACTCGTACAGGGACGTGGTCAGCGTCGCGTCGCCGGACAGGAACAGCCGCAGCGTGTCCAGGTCCAGCCCGGCCGGCGGCTGGCTGCCGATGGCGTCGATCCTCAGCCGCAAGAGTGCCTTGGCCCCCGGCGGGGCGGCGGCCGTCCGCGGGAACGGCGGCGACAGCAGCCGGGCGTCGCCGACGGCCAGCGGCCAGAGGGTGACGTCGTAGCCGGTGCGGTAGCGGCAGTTCAGCCCGTCCACCGGCGGCGTGGCGAGCGGGCTGTGGCGGGGGACGGCCACCCCAGTCGGGGCGTCGGCCTGGCCGGGACCGACGTCGAACTGTACCACCGCCATCGACGGGACGGGGGCGAGGTAGTGCGGGTAGAGGACGCCGAGCAGGGCGTCGGTCAGTTCGGGGAACTCGTCGTCGAGCTTGAGGTGGACGCGGGCGGCCAGGTAGGCGAACGCCTCGATCATCCGCTCGACGTGCGGGTCGGTGCTGCCGCGGTCGCCCTCCAGGCCGAGCCGGCCGGCCTCCCGCGGGTACTGCTTGGCGAACTCCCCGGCCAGCCGGCGGATGTACCGCAGCTCCCGGTCGTAGTACGTCCACAGCAGCTTGCCCTGGGTCATCAGTCGCCCTTTGTCACGTGCTGGCGGTCCGGTGTAGGGTGGGTCGAGTCTTCGAGGCCCACCGACTGCGGCGCTCGTCCCCGAGCGGTGGGCCTCGAA
>DASXAN010001234.1:0-2196 GCA_036406755.1 Gemmataceae bacterium | reverse complement strand
CAGCCAGCTTGAGACGTGGGACCCGAAGCCGGGCACTGACACCGGCGGCCCGTTCCGCGCCATCCCGACCAGCGTCCCCGGCACCCACGTCGGCGAACTGCTGCCCTACACGGCCACGCAAATGCACCGGATCGCTCTGATCCGCAGCATCAACACGGCCGAGGACGAGCACAGCCGCGGGGCCAACCTCATGCTCACCGGCCGGCGGCCGGAGCCGGCCATCGACTACCCGCAGGTCGGGGCCGTCATGGCCCGCCTCCTGGAGAAGGAAGGCCAGGAGCTGCCGGGGCACATGCACATCGTCCCGGGCGGCGGCAGCGGCTTCGGCAAGCAGGACGCCACCTTCCTCGGCCCGCGGTTCGCGTCCGTGTCGCTGGGCGACGGCAAGCCGCCGGCCGACCTGGTCCGCCCCGGCGGGCTGTCGGCGGAGGCCGACCGCGAGCGGGAGGCCCTGCGGAGGAAGCTCAACGCCCGGTTCGCCCGGTCCCGCCGCACCGCCGCCACCGACGCCTACACCGAGTCGTTCGACCAGGCCGAGCGGGTCTCCAAGCAGGCAGACATTTTCGCCGTCGAGAACGAAGACCCGCGGCTGGCCGACCGCTACGGCCGGCACGACTTGGGCCGGCACCTGCTCCTAGCCCGCCGCTTGCTGGAGGCCGGCGTCACCTGTGTGCGCGTGACACACGCCAACTACGACACGCACCACGAGAACTTCGACTTCCACATCGAGCAGGTCGGCGAGTTCGACCGCCCGTTCGCCACCCTGATCGAGGACCTGGCCGACCGCGGCATGCTCGACACGACGCTGGTGATCGTCATGGCCGAGTTCGGCCGCACGCCGCGGATCAACCACCTGTACGGCCGGGACCACTGGTCCAAGGCGTGGTCGATCGCCCTGGCCGGGGCCGGGGTCAAGGCCGGGGCGGTGATCGGCAAGACGAACGCCAACGGCACGGCCGTTGTCGACCGCGAGGTGAACGCCGGCCACCTGTTCCACACCTACCTGCGGGCCGTCGGCCTGGACGGGACGAAGAACTTCTACCCGAACGACCGCCCCGTGGCGATCGCCGACCCGAAGGCCGCCCCCATCGCGGAGGTGCTCGCATGACTGCCGCACCCGACCCGACCAAGGCGAAACTCGACCGCCAACTGAAGCACGCCAGCCCGCTCATCGGCTGCCGGTTCGACCCGTTCGGCCGGTTCCTGTTCGCCACCGCCCAGGACTGCACCCTGCAGCGGTTCGACCTCGTGACCGGGGCGAAGGTCGCCTTCGCCGGGCACGCCAGCTGGGTCCGCGGCCTGGCGTTCGTCCCGCAGGCCGACGAACTGGCGGCGCACCTGACCGTCCGCTCGGAGTTGCTCGGGCTGGCCGGCGGCTGGGGCGCGCTCGTCGCCCCGCCGAAGCCGCTGCCGTTCACGGTCGTCTCCGGCGACTACCACGGCCGGCTGATCTGGTGGCCGGGCGAGGCGAGCGAGCCGCGACCCATCCGCCACGTCGAGGCGCACGACGGCTGGGTGCGGGCCGTGGCCGCCAGCCCGGACGGCCGGCTGATCGCCTCTTGCGGCAACGACGGGCTGGTCAAGCTCTGGTCTGCGGCCGACGGGTCGCACGTGCGGACACTCGAAGGGCACGGTTGCCACGTCTACAACCTCGCGTTCCACCCCGGCGGCGAGCGGCTGGTGTCCGCCGACCTGCTCGGCATCGTCAAGGATTGGGATTGGCAAACGGGCGAGTTGGTCCGCGACCTGGACGCCCGGCCGTTGCACAAGTACGACGCCGGCTTCCGGGCCGACATCGGCGGGGCGCGCGGCCTGGCGTTCGCCCCGGACGGGAGCCGGCTGGCGGTCTGCGGCATCACCAACGTGTCCAACGCCTTCGCCGGCGTCGGCAACCCGCTGGTGATCGCCTTCAACTGGGCCGACGGCAAGCCGACGCAACTGACCCCGAAGGCGGGCGTGCAGGGGACGGCGTGGGGCGTGGCCCTGCACCCGCTGGGGCTGGTAATCGCGGCGGGCGGCGGGGCCGGGGCGTGGGTCTGGTTCTGGAAGGGCGACGCGGCGGCGAGCGCCCACGTCGTGGCTCTGCCGGCCAGCGGCCGCGACCTGGCGCTGCACCCGTCCGGCGAGCGGTTCGCCGTCGCCGGGGCCAACGGCACGGCGTACGTGTACGCCCTGCCGCCGGCGTAGCGTCGGCTC
>DASXAN010001233.1:0-1573 GCA_036406755.1 Gemmataceae bacterium | reverse complement strand
TTCGAGGCCCACCGGCAACGACACCATCTTCGCCGGTGGGCCTCGAAGACTCGACCCACCCTACAAAACCGTCACCGAATCGTGCCGGCCGGCAGGTCCAGCACCTGCGCCGCGGCCAGGCTGTTGCCGAACGTCGTGAAGTCGCGGAACGTCCACACCACCCGCTTGTCCCGCGTCACCTCCACCAGCTGCGGGTTGGCCGGGCCGGCGTGGCAGTTGCCGATCACCGTGTTCCCGTTCGGCAGCCGGTGCAGCGTCGTCACCCACGCCAGCCGCACGCCCGGCAGCTCGTCGTGCCCGACCGACCAGACGACCGCCCCGGCCGGATTGACCTCCAGCACCCGGTTGTTGTTGCCGCCCGCGATCAACGTGTTCCCGTCCGGCAAGCGGACCGCCCCGAACACCTCCGTGCCGTGCCCCTCCGGGCCGTGGCCCGGCGACCGCGGCCGGCCGGCCAGGTCGAGCCGGTATTCCCACACCACCTTGCCGGCCCCGTCGTACTCGCGGACCGCCCCGTCGGCCTCGTGGCAGACGAGGTAGTGGCCATTCTCCAGCTTGCGGGCCATGCGGGTGTCGCGGTGCGGGTTCGGGTGCTCAACCGTCAGCGGCACCTCCTTGGCGATCGAGCCGTCGCGGTCCACCTCGACGAGCCGGCGGTTGCCGGACTCGGCCACCAGCGTCTGCCCGTCCGGCAACCGCTGGAAGGCGTGCACCTCGACCCGGCCCGCGTAGCCCGGCTTCGGCTTCGCCGCGTACTTCCAGACGACCCGTTTGTCCGGGGACACCTCGCCGACGGTCGCGGGGCCGAGGGCGAGCAAGACGTTGCCGTTGGGCAACAGCCACAGGTCGTGGCACTCGCAGCCGTTGGCGTACTCCCACTCGACCTCGCCGCGGGCGTTGACGATGGCGACCTTGTTCTTGTCGGCGGCGAGGACGCGGTGCGCGGGCGGATCGGCGCGCGCGACCTGAGGGATTGCGACCAGACAGCAGGCGACGAGCGCGAAACGTGACCTAAGCATGCGTCTCGAACCCCTTCCGCTGTTCGCGCTTCAGGAACCCGTTCGCCTCCGCGTCGCCGACGATTTGCTCCGTCGCGGCGTCCCACGTCAGCTTCCGCCCCAGCCGGATGGCGATGTTCGCCAGGTGGCACGTCGTCAGCGCCCGGTGGTGGCTGAACACGTCCGACACCGGCTGCGACCGGTCCCGGCAGCACGCGAAGAAGTTCGCCATGTGGCTGCTTGGTTTCTTGCCTTTCCGCAGCTTGATAATCGCGTCCTCCGGCAGCGGGTGCGACTTCAAGTCGTCCACCGCCGGCCCGGTCAGCTTGCCGCGGTTGACGAAGAACGTGCCGTGCTCGCCCTCGAACGTGATGCCGTTTTCGCCGGTGCTGGTGATGACCAGCTCGACGCCGTTCGGGAACCGGCAGCGGACGTCGAAGTGCGTCACCGTGTTGTACGAGTCGGCCCGGGTCGGCATGCCGTGGCTCAGCGGCACGGGCAGTTCGGCCTTCGCCGCCTCGACCGTCGCCGGGCCGCTCGCGTCCATGCCGATCGCCCACTGGGCGATGTCCACG
>DASXAN010001232.1:0-1739 GCA_036406755.1 Gemmataceae bacterium | reverse complement strand
CGTACGACGCGGACGCCACGTTGCCGGCCCTGGCGGTCCGGGACGGGCGGCCGGCGGCCGACGAGCCGTGACGGCGGCCGCCCGGGCGGGTGGCCCGGATCGGCCCGCGGCAAGGGCGGTTGACACCAATTTAGTCCGGTTCGTCACACCCGTGCCCAAATTTTGTGCAAATAACAATTGCACTTCCCGCAATCTTCCCATAACATCCCGGTAGTGAGATCGCGTCCGATCCCCGCTCTCCCATATTCCGGGTGACCCGACGCGACCCTGCCGCGGGTCGGTGCGTGGCCGATCCACGGCCGCGTCAGCCTCGCCAGTCCTCCCCAGGGCGGACGGGCTGACGGGTATCGGTTTTGTCATCGTCGTTCCCACCTATTTGTGTCGGGGGAGGAGTCATGGTTACTCGTTCCATCCGCCGGTCGGCGTTCACGCTGATCGAGCTGCTGGTGGTGATCGCGATCATCGCGATCCTGATCGGGCTGCTGCTGCCCGCCGTGCAGAAGGTCCGCGAGGCCGCCGCCCGGACCACCTGCTCGAACGACCTCAAGCAGCTGGGGCTGGCGGTCCACAACTACGCGAGCAGCACCGGTGCCATGCCGATCGGCAACGACGTCCGGTTCAACGGCGTGCACCCGCGGCTGCTGCCGTACATCGAACAGGACGCCATGTACCGGGCCTACGACCTGAACGGCCAGTTCGGGCCGGGGGCGTCCAGCTGGTTCGCCTCGGCCGCCGCCGACAACATCCCGCAGGCCTCGGCCCCGCCCCAGGGCGCCCGGTGGGGCCTCCAGCTGCCGCACCTGAAGACGTTCGTCTGCCCGGCTTCGTCCACGACGCCGGAGGAGATGGTGTACCTCATCCAGGTCACCCAGGTCGGGTACGGCGACATCGACTACCGGGGCAGCCTGTTCGGGACGACGCCCTCGGACCCGGCGGCTTACACCTTTTACATCTACGCCAACACGGCCAACGCCTACGTCCTCCAGAACACCGGCCAGACGACCTACCTGTTCAACCGCGGCTACGTGACGAAGGACAGCCCGCCGGACGGCTCGCCGTATTACGGCATGTTCCAGTACTCCAACAAGACGACCGCGGCGACCCAGTACTCGACCCAGGGCACGCCGAGCGGCAAGGGCCTCGCCCTTGAGGCGGTCCCGGACGGGACGAGCAACACGATCATGTTCATGGAGACCAACGGCGGGTACATCGGTGACTTCCAGGGCACCTCGGGCTGGGTGGCGGAGAACTGGGGCCACGCCCCGTTCTACGCCGACTTCGGCACCTGCCCCGACTCGACCAACCAGAACTGCGACTTCGCCCACGGCGGGTACGGCTGGGGCGTGCCCAGCTCGGCCCACGCCGGCAACCGGATCATGACGGCGTTCGGCGACGGGTCCGTCCGCGCCATCGCCCCGAACGTGGACTACCAGACGTTCGTGTACATGTGTGGCGTCGCCGACGGCCAGACCGTGAAGTTCGAATAGCCGTCACCCGCCTCGCCCTGGATCGGAGGGAACCCCGTGAAGTTCTGCAAGCTGGCGCTGCTGGTGGGCGCGACGTTGGCGCTCGTCCTCCCGACCGGCGGGTGCTCGTCCAAGGTCGAAGACAAGGAGCCCAAACTGACCGGGCCTGGCAACCCCAACCTCAAGCCGATCGGCCGCGGGGCCGGCGGCGCGGGCAAACCGTCGGGCCCGTCGGGCCAGGCCCCGCTCAACAAGAACTGAGCGCCTCGGCCC
>DASXAN010001231.1:0-2923 GCA_036406755.1 Gemmataceae bacterium | reverse complement strand
TTGGATCTCACAGGCCGCCAGGTAGCCGTCCTCGATGCCTTGCCCCAGGTCGTATTCGTAGACCGGCTCGCCGAAGTAGCTCAGGTTGTCGGCGGTGACTTGCGCGTCGGCCAGGGCTTCCTTGTTCTTCTCGGTGATCTCGATTTGCCGCGGCGTGGCCGTCAGCCCGATCTGCACGGCGTCGGGGTTGCGGGTCAGCACTTGCGACCACTTGCCCCAGGCCGAGCGGTGGCACTCGTCAATCACGATGTGGCTGAAGTAGTTGGGCGGATAGTGCTTGAGCAGGAAATTGGCCTCATCCTCATCCGAGGCGACGTCGAGCGTCTGGTAGGTGGCGATGAGCACGCGGGCGTTGGACTGCGGGTTCCGCGTGTCGACCTCGGCGGCGTCGCTGCCGAACGCGGCCTGGAAGTCGCCCAGGCCGTTGTCGCGCAGTTCGGTCCGATCGCACAGGAACAGCGCCCGCCCCAGCATGCCGGCGTCGTAAAGCCGGCGGAGCAGCGCGGCGGCGATCCGCGTCTTGCCGGAGCCGGTCGCCAGGGACAGGAGCACGCGCGGCGCCTTGCCGGCGGCCCGCTCGCGGATGACCTTCTCCGCCGTCGCCCGAATGGCGGCGTCCTGGTAGTAGCGGAGGTAATCCCGCCCCTGGTGATAGGGCGCCTTGAGCAGTCGCAAGGAGTCGGGATCGGTCGGCAGGTTCCGCGCCGCTAAGTACCGCGCCAGCAGGTCGGCCGGCTGGGGAAACTCGCTCATCGGCCGCGGGTCGCTCGTCTGACCCGTGTCCTCGTCATACTCGACGAACTGGTGCCCGTTCGACGAAAACACAAACGGCACGTGGTGCAGATGGCCGGTCCGATATTGCCGGCCTTGCTGGAGGCCGTGTTCGGGGGGCAGGCCTTCGCGCTTGGCCTCGATGATGGCGAGCGGCACCGGCTCGGTGTCGGGCTCCAGCGGCCGGCGGAGGACGTAGTCCGTTCGTCCTTTCGGCCGCCGGCGGCCCTTGCCGTAGACGATGTCCACGGCCGCGGCGGTTTCCTCGATGCGAATGTCAGTGCGATCCCAGCCACGGTCAAAGAGGGCGGGGTCGATGAGGTCGAACCGGGTCTGGGCTTCGTTGCGCGGCATCGGCTGGATGAATTATGGCCGCCCGCGAGTGAACTGTCGAGGGTTGGAGGAAGGGGCGGACCACCAAGTGCTGGCTGGCCGGTCGGGACAGGCTGCTCTTGATCTTGTAGGTCTAACCGAGGCTTCGAGGTGCGACGCCGTCGCAGCCGTCTACAACGACGGCCCGTCAGTGCCCCGCCGGCATCGGCCGCGGCACCCCGCGCCACCGGGCCGCCAGCCGTCCCGCCAGCCGCCGCACCACCCGCACCGTCCGCACCACGAAGTCGTCGTCCGACTCCGGCACCGGCGGCCGGCGGTCGCTCAGGTTCGGCCGGAACACCACCAGCAACAGGATCGGCAGGTACCACAGCACGTACACCCCGCCCCGGTCCGCGTACCAGAACTGGATGCCCAGCAGCACGGCCGCCAGTAGCGCCAACAGGTGCGCCAGGTTCTTCGGCGCCGGCCAGAACGCCGTGATCGCCACGAAGAACGCGTAGACGATGAACACCGGGATGCGGTACGCCCAGTGCACCCCGGTCCAGAAGCTCTCCGCCGACGGCACCCGCCACGGCAGCCAGTCGTACTGGCCGAACGTCTGCCCGGCCGCCGCCGCCAGCCGGCCGTCCCACCACAACAAGATCGCCGTCAGCACCAGACTCACCCCGGCCGTCAGGCCGACCGCCCCGAGGAACCGCCGCGCCCCCCGCTTCCAGTAGAAGCTGGCCCACACCGGCAGCGTCACCACCGGGAAGAACAGACTGCCGACCGCCGCCCCGACCAGCGCCCCGGCCAGCGTCGGCCGGCGGTAGAAGACCACCGCCCACAAAAGCAGCGCCGTCGGCCAGACGTGGTGGATCTGCGTCTTGTGGAAGGCGATGTAGGGCAAGAGCAGGTACAGCGTCGCCGCCGCCATGCCGGCGCCGGCGTCCTGAAAGTGGCGGGCGCCGATGACGATCAGGGCGACGACCACGGCCAGGTGCAGGGCGCCGGCCAGGCCGCACTCGACCCAGAACCGGGTGCCGCGGCCGTCGGGCGGCTCGCCGGCCGTCTTCGTGACCAGGACGGCCGCCTGCCGCTGCACCTCCTCCAGCCCGGCGCTGCCCTTGCCGACCTGGGGCTCGGCGTCGGCCGGGCGGCGGACGGCCGCCCCACCCAGGCCCAGGAACAGCGCCCCGGTCAGCCACGCCAGCCCGGCCCGGTTCAGGTTCGGGTGCAGGGCCGGCCGGCGGACCAAGGCCAGGTCCACCACGCAGCGGACGAAGAAGTAGAACGACCCGGCCAGCAGCCACAGGTAGCCCAGCCAGAGCCGGTCCGGTTCCAGCTTGACGTGGGCCGCCGCCGCCCTGTCGTACTGTTCCTGCAGCAGCAGCAGGCCCGGCACGAGCATGAACAGGGTGACGAGGTCCCAGTTGCGGAAGCTGAGCAGCCGGTGGAACTGGAAGAACAGGGCGACGGCCAAGAGCGCCGACAGGTAGAACCAGGTCGTCGCGTTGGGGAAGTTGAAGTCCAGAAAGATGGAACTGGACGGCTGCACGGTGATGGCTCCGCCGCGGGTGGCACGCCGGCGGACCGGATTGAGGCGAGTCGCCGCCGCGCGCCGAGCGACCGTTCACGACCGCAACCGTGGATTGTACCAGCCCGCCGGGCGGCCGGCTAGCGGGCGGGGCGTAGACGGTTCGGACGGTGATGACGAATCCTACCCCCCGGCCTCGCAGACTCGACCGGGGCTTTACCTCAGCGCCCTCCGGGCTAAGACCCCGGACCCGGCTGCCGCCGTAGGGTGGGCCGAGTGCCACGAGGCCCACCGATCGATTGT
>DASXAN010001230.1:0-3400 GCA_036406755.1 Gemmataceae bacterium | reverse complement strand
CCCCTCTCCCACAAGGGGAGAGGGGAGAACTGTCAAAAAGAACTCCACCGGACGCCACCATGCCCCGCACCCTGCCCGTCGCCGTCCTCGCCCTGATCGCCGCCGGCTTGCTCGCGCCACAGCTGCCCGCCCGGCAGACCGACAAGGCCGCCCCCAAAGACGCCCCAAAGGACAAGGGCAAGGCCGCCCCCCAGGCGACCACCGGCTTTGCCCGGTTCCGGCCGCAGGAGATCGACACGAAGATCAACGTCGGCTACGCCGTCGTCGTCGCCGACGTCAACGGCGACGGCAAGCCGGACCTCGTCGTCGTGGACACCGACAAGGTCTACTGGTACGAGAACCCCGGCTCCGCCGGCCCCGACTGGAAGCGGCGGACGATGATCGACAAGCGGACCAAGCCGGACAACGTCTGCATCGCCGCGGCCGACCTCGACCACGACGGGAAGGTGGACTTCGTCCTCGGCGCCGGGTGGAAGCCGTTCGACACCAAGGTGCCGGGCACGCTCCAGTGGCTGCGGCGGCGCGCATCACTGGAGGAGCCGTGGGAGGTCCACCCGATCCCGTGCGACGAGCCGACCATCCACCGCATCCGGTTCGCCGACCTGGACGGGGACGGCAAGCCGCAGCTGGTCGTCGCCCCGATCATGGGCCGGGACAGTACGCGGGCCGGCAATTACATGGAGCATCCGGTGCGGTTGCTGGCATTTGTACCGCCCGCCGACCCGGCCCAGGGGTCGTGGTCGGTCAAGGCGATCGACGAGAGCCTGCACGTCGTCCACAACATCTGCCCGGTGCCGGCCGGCTCGCTGGGGGGGGCTAAGGACCGCAAGGGGTCCGACCTGCTGACGGCCAGCTACGAGGGCGTGACGCTGTTCTCCCGGGACGCGGGCGGGCAGTGGTCCGCGCGGCGGATCGGCGAGGGGTACCAGGAGTCGCCGCTGGGCCATCGCGGGGCGAGCGAGGTGCGGGCCGGCAAGCTGGCGAACACGCCGTTCGTCGGCACGGTCGAGCCGTTCCACGGCAACCGGGCGGTGGTCTACACGCCGGGGACCGACCCGAAGAAGCTCTGGGACCGGAAGGTGCTCGACTCCCGGTTGCGGTGGGGCCACGCCGTCTGGTGTGCCGACCTCGACGGGGACGGGTCGGACGAGCTGATCGTCGGCGTGCGGGACGACCCGGCCCGCGGGGACGAGTTCACCGACCGGTGCGGGGTGCGGGTGTACCGCAGCCAGGACGGGTCGTGGCGGACGTGGGACCGGCTACTGATCGACCCGGGCGGGGTGGCGGTGGAGGACCTGACGGTCGCCGACCTGGACGGCGACGGGCGGGTGGACATCATCGCCGTCGGCCGGCAGACGGGGAACGTGAAGATCTACTGGAATCAGAAATGAGGCGAGGTGTGGCAGACCGGGGTCACTTCTTGACGGCGTAACAGAAGACGAGTTCCTGGTCGCGGAGGTAGAGGCGGCCGTTCGCCACGACCGGGTGCGTCCACAGCAGGCCGCTGGGCTTTCGGAGCCGCGACTGCTCGGGCAGGGTGAACCGGCCCCGGACCCGTAGCGCTTCCGGAGACGTCTCCACGAGCGTCACCGTCCCGTCGTTCTGGCTGACGCAATACAAACGGCCGTCGGCGGCGACGACCGACCCGGGCCCCGGGTTCCGGCCCTCCCAGGTGGGGGTGCCGGTGGCGAGGTCGAGGCACTTCCAGGCCCGCGTCTCGTGCGACCCGTACAGGTGGCCGCCGACCAGCACGACGCCGCCGTGCAGGTTCGCGAACTCCTTGGTATCCCACACCGTCTCGGCCCGGAATTGGTCCCCCGCCCGGGACACGCGGATCAGCTCCGAACCGGCGGCCGACGCGGAGACGAACACGCGGCCGTCGTGGACGATCGGCGTGGGCGCGACGATCTCCTCGGCCTGCCGTTTCTTCTCGTATGCCCACAGCAGGCCGCCGTCCTTCAACGCCACCCCGTAGACCTTCGCCTGAGCCGCGTAGACGATTTGCGGCACGCCGTCGAACTCGGCCAGGACGGGCGAGGAGTACGTGCAGTCGTCCGGGACCGCTTTCGATTGCCAGACGACGGCCCCGGACGACTTATCCAGCGCGGCGAGCAAGCCGTTGTCGCCGCCGGGGGCGATGACGACCAAGTTGCCGGCGACCAGCGGCGACCAGTTGTAGCCCCAGCCGAGGCCGCTGCCGGTGACCGGGTTGACCCGGCCCTTCATGTCCTTGACGAGGTCCTTCCGCCACCGCTCCTTGCCGGTCGTATCGACGCAGACGAACACGCCCTGGCTGCCGAGGGCGAACAGGTTGCGGCCGTCCACGGCCGGTGTGCTGTTGGGGCCGAGCGACCAGGCGTTGCCACGGAAGTCGTACGCCGGCGCGATCGGCGTGGCCCAGAGTTTTTTCCCGGCGGCGTCCAGGGCGATGACGTGCTCGACCGGGGCGGCGCCGCCGCCGAGCGCGCCCAGGACGTAGACGCGGTCACCGACGACGGCGGGCCCGCCAAACCCGCGGCCGGCCTCCCGTGACACCCACGCCTGCTCCGGGCCGGCCGGCGGCCAGTCCCGCAGCAACCCCGTCTCCCGTGACACGGCGGTGCGGTCCGGGCCACGCCATTGCGGCCAATCGGCGGCCCAGGCGGCGGTCACGGGGGCCAGGACGACAAGTGCGAATAATGCCTTCATGGCGGGACTCGCGGCGGGGTCAGGGAAGGAACGGGGCGAGGCCAACGACGCCATCATATGACGGGCCACCGTCACGCCGCCGTAACAGCGGCCCGTCGGCTACCGTCCCCGGTGTAGGTGCTCGTCGATCGCGGCCAAGAGCTCCTGCGGCGACAGGCGCGTCAGGTAGCGGTCCGGGCGGAACACCCACCGCACCCGGCCGGTCGGGTCGATCAGGACCGTCGTCGGCGACACGGTTTCTTCCCCGGTCGGCCCGTGGTGCGGGCCGATGACGGCCGCCGCTCCTGTCAGCGATTTCTCGGCATCCGACACGACGGTCAAGTGCTCGAACCGCTTCTGCGTCTCGGCGGTATCCGCCACGTCATCCAGCGAGGCGGCAACGACCCGCACGCCGCGGGCGTCGAACTCGGCAAAGTGCTTTTCGAGCTGACCCAGCTCGGCCATGCAGACCAGTCACCAATGGCCGCGGAAGAAGACCAGGGCCGTGGCCCGGTCGCTCTCCAGGTTGGCCCGGGTGAACGGCGTGCCGTCGGCCCGCTTCGCGGTGAAGGCGGGGAACGAGTGGCCGACGGCGACCGGGCCGGTGTAGGCCGGCAGCCGCGACTCTCCCAGTAGGAACCACCACTCGAAGCCGGCGAGCCCGGCGACCACCACAAGCGCGAGAACCCGAAAGATGCCCGGCCGCCGCGCCAGGGCCATTAGCACCAGGATC
>DASXAN010001229.1:0-3756 GCA_036406755.1 Gemmataceae bacterium | reverse complement strand
GGCTGTCGGAGGGAAAAAGCGGACGGCGAAGAATTCTCGGGCCAGGTAGACGGGTGGTCGCGGTTCACGCCGCCCGGCGTTCGTCCTCGGGCCAGTCCTCGAACCGCACCGCCACCCGCTTCGAGACGCCGCTCTCCTGCATCGTCACGCCGTAGAGCACGTCGGCCGCCGCCATCGTCCGCTTGGCGTGCGTGATGATGATGAACTGCGACCGGTCCAGGAACTCCCGCAGCACCCCCGTCAGCCGGGCCGTGTTCGCCTCGTCCAGGGCCGCGTCCACCTCGTCCAAGAGGCAAAACGGGCTCGGCTTCGACCGGAAGATGGCCAGCAAGAGCGCCACGGCCGTCAGCGTCTTCTCGCCGCCGGACATCAGCGAGATGCTCCGCAACTCCTTGCCCGGCGGCCGGGCCATCACCTCGATGCCGCTTTCCAGCACGTCCGCCTCGTCCTCCAGCACCACGTCCGCCTGGCCGCCGCCGAACAGCTTGCGGAACAGGTCCTGGAAGTTCGTGCGGATCAGGGCGAACGTCTCGGCGAACAGCTGCCGGCTGTCGCGGTTGATGCGGTCGATGATCTCCGTCAGCGACTTCTGGGCGGCCGTCAGGTCGTCGAACTGGACGCGCAAGGCACCGTCGCGCACTTCTAGCTCGGCTAACTCCTGCAACGAGTCCAGGTTGACGGCGCCGAGGCGGCTGAGTTTCCTTCGCAATTCGTCAATCTCCGCTTGCGCCTCGTCCACACCCACCCGGTGCAAGGGGTGGGCTTGTGGGTCCTCTTCCTTGAAAGATTCTTCGACCAGGTCGATCTGATAATCCTCCCGCAGCCGCTGCACCAAGGTGTCTCGGCGGTGGCGGAAGTCGCTGGCCTGCAACTCCTGGGCGTGCACCTGCTCCTGCTGCGACTGCCAGGCGCTGTGGGCCGACTGCATCTGTTCGTGCAGCCGCCGCTGCTCGCCGCGGGCGGCTTCCCGGCGGTCGGCCAGGTCGCCCAGCCGCCGCTCGGCCTGCTCCCGGGCGTGGCAGCACTCGGCCAGCGCGGCCGACGCCGCCAGTTGCGCCCACTCGCCGGCCGCCAGCCGGGCCAGGGCCGCGTCCCGCCGCTGGGCCAGCCCGTCCCGCTCCTGGTGGCGGTGCAACAGGTCGCCGGCCAGCTGCTCGTGCCGCTCCCGCAACCCCGCCAGCCGCTGCTCGACCTGGGCCAGCGCCACTTGCGCCGTCGTACACGCCTGCTGCGCCGCCACCCGCTCCTGCTCCCGGCCGCGGACGGCCCGCTCGGCCTGCTCCAGCCGTGCCTGCAGCCCCTGGGCCTCCTGTTCGGCCGCCTCCGCCCGGGCCTGGGCCTGCCGCCAGGTCGCGTCCAGCCGGTCGATCTCCTCGTCCAGGCCGGTGAGCTCCGTCCGGCTCAGCGTGACCTCCTCGTGCAGCCCGTCCCGCCGCTGGCGGTGCTGGCCGACCCGCTCCCGCAGGTCGGCCGCCTGCTCGGCCAGGACGCCGATCTCCTGAGTCAGCGTGCGGACCTGGCCCTCCAGCTCCTCGGCCCGCTCGGCGAGGTCGGCCAGGTCGCGGTCGGCCTGGGCGATCTGGTCTGCGACGCGGGCGGCCTCGGCCCGCAGGTCGCGGAGTTCACTCTTGCGGGAGAGGATGCCGGCCTCGTCGTGGTGGGTGCCGACGGTGAGCGTGCCGTCCGTCTCCAGCAGTTCGCCGGCGATCGTGATGAACCGCCGGCCCGGCCGTTGCACCGCCAGCGCCCGGGCGATGTCCAGGTTGGGCACGAGCCACGTCGTGCTCAGGAGTTGCGGCGGCAGGTCGGCGAGGTCGGCACGGTCGCAGGCTACCAGGCGGTCCGCGCGGCGGGCGTACGGCTCGTCGGGTGTATCGTCCACCGGGACCAGCCGCAGCGGCAGGAAGCTGACCCGGCCGGCGAACGGCTCCGGCCGGTCGGCGAGTGCCGCGGACAGCCCGTCCGCGTCGCGGACGAGGACGCACTGCGCCGCCGGGCCGAGGGCGATGTCGAGCAGGTGGGCGACCTCCCGCGGGGCGGTGAGCAGGTCACCGACGAGGCCGATGACGCAGTTCTGAAGACCCACGGCGGGCCCGCCGTGGGCTTGAGGGATGATCAATTCCAGAACCTCGCGGATGCCGGCCCCGTAGCCCTCGCGGCTCCGCTCGAAGTTCTCCAGCACCTCGATCCGGCTCGCCAGGCCGCTGCCGTGGGCCTTCAGGTCGGCCAGCCGAACACGGAGTTCGTCGATCGACGTGCGGGTGCGGTCGCGGTCGGCGGTGCGGTCGGCCAGCGACCGGCGGGCGGCGGCGAGCCGGCCCTGCAAGTCGGAATCGGCCCGCGTCAGCGTCTCCAGCTCCAGGTCGAGCGTCGCCAGGCTCTCGGCCGCCTGGGCGTTCTTGGCGCTGAGCCGGTCCCGCTCGCGGCGGAGCTGATCGAGGTGGGCGCGGGCGCTGACGGCGTCGTTCTGCAACCGGGCCGCCAGCCGCATCCGCTCCAGGTGATCGGACTTGTCCGTCTCGATCTGCCGGTGCAGGTCGGTCAGGGCGGTGACGATGTCGCGGAGCCGGCCGGCGAGCGCCTCGACGTCGGCCCGCTGCGCCTCGCACTGGCCCTCGACCGCCTGCCACTCGACCTCGGCGGCGGCCCGGCCGTCGGTCAGGGCGGCGATGCGGGCGTCGGCGTCGGCCAGCCGGCGGCGGGTGTCGGCCACGTCGGCCTCCAGCCCGGCCGCCTGGCCCCGCTCGTGGGCCAGCGTCGCCTCGTGGGCGGCGATCTCGGCGCGGGCCTGGGCGACCGCGGCCTCGTCCGCCTTCGCCGCCGCTTCCAGCCGGGCCAGCTCGTCCTCCAGCCGCTGCGTGTCGGCGGTCCAGTCGGCCGACCGCGCCGCGGCCGGGGCCAGTTCGCCCCGCAGCCGGCCGAGCACCGCCTCGACCGCGGCGAGTTGTTCGCCGAGCTGGCGGTACTCGCGCAGCCCCAGCGCCAGCCGCAGCTCGCGGAGCCGGCCGGTGTATTCCTGGTACCGCTGGGCCTTGGCCGCCTGAAGGCGGACGCTGCGGAGCTGGTTTTCGACCTCGGCGAGGATGTCGCGGAGGCGGGTCAGATTCTGCTCGACCCGCTCCAGCCGGCGGAGTGACTCGGCCTTCTTCGCCTTGAACCGGCTGATCCCGGCCGCCTCCTCGAAGATCGTCCTCCGGTCCACCGTGGACGCCTGGAGCAGTGCGTCGACGCGGCCCTGCTCGATGATGCAGTACGCCCCGGCGCCGGCCCCGGAGCCGAGGAACAGGTCCTTGATGTCCTTCAGCCGGCTCGGCTGGCCGTTGATCAGGTACTCGCCCTGGCCGTCCCGGTAGACCCGGCGGGTGATCTGGACCTCGGCCGACGGGGTGGCGAGCATGCCGCGGGCGTTGTCGAAGGCCATCGTCACTTCGGCCAGGCCGAGGCTCTTGCGGGCGGTCGAGCCGTTGAAGATGACGTCGGTCATCTCCCCGCCGCGGAGGCTCTTGGCCGATTGCTCGCCGAGCACCCAGCGGACGGCGTCGACGACGTTGGACTTGCCGGACCCGTTCGGCCCGACGACGGCCGTGACGCCGGGCGGGAACTCGAACACGGTCTTGTCGGCGAAGCTCTTGAAGCCGACCAACTCCAGGCGCTTGAGCATGCGTCACCCGAAGAATGGCACCGGTTCGGTTAGCCGCGACGCGGAGTCTGCGGAGCGGAGCGCGCTGAGACTCTCCGCGCTCCGCAGACTCCGCG
>DASXAN010001228.1:0-4435 GCA_036406755.1 Gemmataceae bacterium | reverse complement strand
CCGCGAGCCTCCAGGCCGATGATGTAGGCGGCGTCCACTTTGGCGAGCGTCCGCCCGCGGCCGGTCAGGTTGCCGGCGCAAAGGATCTGGAAGTCGTGGGTGGCGGTGTGGCCGGCGAACGCCAGGTCCCGCTTGCCCTGGCGGAGGATTTCGTGGGCGACGGCGACCGGCAGGCGGTCGGCCCCGAACCCGCCGATGGCCAGGTAGTCGCCGTCGCGGACGAGCCGGCCGACGGCGTCGGCGACGGTGGTCAGCTTGTCGGTGAGTGCCCGGGGTTTGTCCCGGAAGGCGGCGCGGAGGGCGTCCGCGGACGGGTCCAGGAACAGCGGGCCGGTGCCGGCGGGGAGCATGGCGGAAACCGGGGTCAAGCGTCAGGGGTCAGCAGACAGAATACCACGGCCGGCGGCCGGGGGCAGTAGTCCGGGCGCGTTCGCGGCGCTACAACGACGACACCCGCCCGGAGGATTCGCCGTGAACCCCCGCCGCTCCTTACTGTGTTGCGCCGTCATCGGGGCGATCCTCGTCGCCTTCGTCGCCCGCGGCCAGGACCCCGCCGCGCGGAAGCCCGCCGTCCTGCCGGACGAGCACCGGCTGTTCAACGGCTGGGGCGTCACGCCGGCCGGGGAGCACATCCCCATGGGCGACCTGCCGCTGAAGTTGCTCGTCGCCCCGGACGGCAAGCGGCTGGCGGCCGTCAACGGCGGGTTCGGCCCGCACGGCGTGACACTGATCGACCCGGCCGGCAAGCGGGTGACGCAGTTCCTGCCGGTGACGGAGGCGTGGAACGGGCTGGCGTTCAGCCGTGACGGCCGGCGGATCTTCGTCGCCGCCGGCGAGGAGGGGGCGGTCCACGTCTTCCACTACGCCGACGGCACGGCGACGCCGGACCGTGTGGTCAAGCCGGACCCCAAGTCCCGGGGCAACTTTCTGGCCGGGCTGACCGTCCACCCGACGACCGGCACCGTCTACGTCTGCAACGAAGGGCGGCACGAGGTCTGGGCGCTCGACGGCGAGACGCTGGAACTGCGGGCGAAGGTCGCGGTCGGCCCGTACCCGCACTCGTGCGCCGTCGGGGCGGACAAGCGGCACCTGTACGTCAGTAACTGGGGCGGCCGCAGCGTGACCATCGTGGACACGGCCGAGAACCGCCGCGTCCGCGACGTGACGGTCGGCCTGCGGCCGACCGACATGGCCCTGGCCCCGGACGGCCGGCTGTTCGTCGCCTGCGCCGGAGACAACACCGTCCACGTCATCCAGACCGCGACGCTGGAGCAGCCGCCGGAGGCGGCCACGGCCGCCCGCCGGCTGTGGGCGGGGACGCGGGAGATCATCTCGACCGCCCTCTACCCGCAGTCCCCCGAGGGCAGCACGCCGTGCGCCGTCGCCGTCTCGCCGGACGGCAAGACGCTCTTCGTCGCCAACGCGGACAACAACTGCGTCATGGTCGTGGACGTCTCCGGGGCCACGCTCGGCGACAAGGCGAAGCAGTACGCCGAGAGCATCTCCGTGGTCGAGGGGTTCATCCCGATCGGCTGGTACCCGTCGGCCGTGGCCGTCAGCCCGGACGGCGGGACGCTGTTCGTCGGCAACGGCAAGGGGCTGCGGTCGAAGCCGAGCGTCGTGCCGCGGGACGGCCGGCGGGCCGGGCCGCCGTGGCGGTACGTCCCGATCGGCAGGACGCTGGAGGGGTCGGTGTCGGTCGTCCCGAAGCCGGACGCGGCGGCGATGGCGGCGTACACCCGGCGGGTGCGGGACAACTCGCCGTACAGCCCGGAGGCACTCCGCCGCTCGGCCGTGAAAAGCGACTGCGTCATCCCGGACGTGGTCGGCCGGCCGTGCCCGATCAAGTACGTCCTCTACGTCATCAAGGAGAACCGCACCTACGACCAGGTTCTCGGCGACATGAAGGAGGGCAACGGCGACCCGTCCCTGACGCAGTTCGGGGAGGACGTGACGCCGAACCAGCACACGCTGGCCCGCGAGTACGTGCTGTTCGACAACCTGTACTGCAACGGCGAGGTCAGCGCCGACGGCCACAGCTGGTGCGACGCCGCCTTCGCCACCGACTACAACCAGCGGTCCTGGATGCTGTCGTACTCGAGGCACGCCCGGCTGCCGGGCAACGAGGAGATGGAGAACCCGGCGGCCGGCTACCTGTGGGACCTGTGCCGCCGGCACGGGGTCAGCTACCGCAACTACGGCGAGGGGGCGCGGCGGGTGCCGTCGGAGAACCGCGGCCGCTGGCCCCGGCCGTGGGTCGAGCGGGACATGGACAAGGTCCGGTTCTGGATCGAAGACCTGAAGGAGTGGGAGCGGATCGGCCGCGAGCCGCCGCGGTTCACGGTCATGGAGCTGGGCGAGAACCACACCAGGGCGGCGACGCCAGGGGCCAACACGCCGGCCGCGTGCGTCGGCAGCAACGACCTCGGGGTGGGGCGGATCGTCGAGGCGGCGTCGCACAGCAAGTTCTGGAAGGAGATGGCGATCTTCGTCATCGAGGACGACGCCCAGAACGGCCCCGACCACGTGGACGCCCACCGTACCGCCGGGCTGGTGATTTCGCCGTACTGCAAGCGCCGCGTTGTGGACAGCACGCTCTACACGACCGCGAGCATGATCCGGACGATGGAGCTGATCCTCGGCCTGCCGCCGCTGACGCAGTACGACGCCGGGGCGACGCCGATGTTCGCCGCGTTCGGCAAGGACGCGGTGTTGACGCCGTACACGGCGGTGACGCCGAAGGTGGACCTGACCGCGAAGAACCCGGAGCGGGGGCCGGGGGCGGAGGAGTCGGCGCGGATGGACTGGCGGGAATACGACCGGGCGCCGGAGGACGCGGTCAACCGGATCCTGTGGCGGCTGGCGAAGGGGCCGGACGTGCCGTACCCGCCGCCGATCCACCGAGCGGTGATCACGAAGTGACGGGTTGGCCGGGAGGGCGAGGCTCCTGCCGAGCCGATCGCTTCGCCGGCTCGGCAGGAACCTCGCCCTCCCGGCGATGCCCTTATCGCCCCTCGTACTCCCGCAGCAGCTGGCGGAACCGCGGGTCGTGGCGGACCGACTCCAGGTCGCGGTCCTCCCGCATGTACCGGAAGTCGCGGTAGCCCAATTCGACCGCCCGGCGGAGCGTCTTCAGCGCCAGGTCGGGCTTCTTCAACAGGGCGTAGGAACAGGCGAGGTTGTAGTGGGCCAGGGCGTCGGTCGGGCGGAGCTGGATCAGCTTCTTGTCGATCTCCAGCCCGTCGGCGTACCGGCCCTTGAGGGTCAAGTTGTTGCCGTGGGCGCGGAGGACGTCAACGTACCCGTCGTGGCGGCGGAGGATGCCGCCGAAGAAGTCCAGCTCGAAGTCGAGCTGCGTCTGCTCGGCCAGGCGGGCCAGGGAGACGGCGGCGGCAGGCGTCTCGGTCCCCTCGTTGGTACGGTTGCTCGGCTGTGCCATCGGAAGCCTCTCGCTGGGGCCGCGGTCGGTCGGCCGGAAGCCGGCTCGTTACCCGATTATACTTTGGCGCCCCCGGCGGTGCAAAGAGGCTGCGCGGCGCGCGGGGAAAAGAAGTGAGCGGCCGCGGCAGTGACCGGGAGGGTGCGTGCGGTTGGGAGGGGAGTGTCTTGCTCCCTCTCCCCAGAGGGGAGAGGGAGCAAGACACTACACCCGCCGCAGCGTGAACACCGCCACCTCCGGGCGGACGTTGTACCGCAGCCGCCAGCCGAACCCGACCCCCTTGTTCACGTACAGGTACGTCCCCTCGTACTCGTACATCCCGGCCGCGAACTTGCGGGCCCTCTTCCCCAGCGTCACCCGCCCCAGCCGCGGCAGGTCGATCTGCCCGCCGTGGGTGTGCCCGCTGAGCATCAGGTCGCACCGCCGGCCGGCCAGGTGCTCGACCGTCCGCGGGTTGTGGGCCAGCACCACCCGCGGGCAGTTCGGGTCGGTCCCGGCATAGGCCGCGTCCAGGTCGCACGTCCGGCTCCACAGGTCGTCCACCCCGGTCAGGTCGAGGGACGCCCCGTTCCGCTCCAGCGGCACCGTCTCGTTCCGCAGCACCCGCACCCCCTCGGCGGCCAGGGCGTCGGCCACGGCCTGGTGCAGGTGGCGGTGCCGCCGCAGGCCCAGGGCGTTGCGGATCGAGTAGTCGTGGTTGCCCAGCACCGCGAACACGCCGTGCGGGGCGCGCAGCCGGGCGACGCTGTGCGCCACCCGCCGGACGTGGCGGTAGCCCTTGTGGATGAAGTCGCCGGTGAGCACGACCAGGTCCGGCCGCTGGGCCAGGGCCAGGTCCACGGCCTCGGCCAGGTAGTCGTCGGTGACCTTCGGGCCGCAGTGCAGGTCGGACAGCTGGACCAGGCGGAAGCCGTCGAATTCCGCGGGCAGGTCGCGGACCGGGACGTGCAGCCGGTTGACTTCCAGCCAGGTCGGCTCGACGTGGCGGGCGTAATG
>DASXAN010001227.1:0-12771 GCA_036406755.1 Gemmataceae bacterium | reverse complement strand
TCCGACGGAGATTGCCCCATGTCGGTCCCGCCCCTGTCCCGCCGCGACTGGCTACGGCTAACGGCCGCCGGCGTCCTCGGTCCGTCCCTGTCCGGGTGGCTGCCGGCCCTGGCCGCGGACGCCGCCGCCCACCCCCACCGCCGCCGCTCGTGCATCCTGCTGTGGATGGACGGCGGTCCGGCCACGATCGACCTGTGGGACCTGAAGCCCGGCCACGCCAACGGCGGCCCGTTCAAGGAAATCGCCACGCCCGCCCCGGGCCTGCGGGTCAGCGAGCACCTGCCGAAGCTGGCGGCGTGGGCCGACCGCCTGGCCGTCGTCCGGTCGATGAAGACGCGCGAGAACGACCACGGCCCGGCCGCATTCCTGGCCCGGACCGGCAACCTGCCACAGGGGGCCATCCAGTTCCCGGCCATCGGGGCGCTGGTGGCGAAGGAACTCGGCCGGGCCGACGCCGACCTGCCGCAGTTCGTCACCGTCGCCCCGGGCCGGGGGATCAGCGAGGCGGCGGGGGCCGGGTTCCTCGGCCCGCAGTTCGCGCCGCTCGGCGTCGGCCCGGACGGACGTGTGGCGAACCTGGACCGCCCGGCCGGCGTCTCGCCCGAGCAGTTCGACGCCCGCCTGGGGCTCCTGGCCGACCTGGACCGCGGCTTCGCCGCCGACCGGCCCGGCCCTGCCGCGAACGCCCACGCCGTCGTCTACGAACGGGCCACGCGGCTGATGCGCACCGCCGCCGCGGCCGCGTTCAAGCTGGACGACGAGCCGGCCAAACTCCGCGACGCCTACGGCCGCACGCCGTTCGGCCAGGGGTGCCTGCTCGCCCGCCGGCTGGTGGAGCGGGGCGTGCCGTTCGTCGAGGTCACGCTCGGCGGCTGGGACACGCACGCCAACAACTTCGAGCAGGTGAAGGGCCTGAGCGGCCAGCTCGACACCGGCTGGTCGGCGTTGCTGCAAGACCTCAAGGACCGCGGCCTCTTGGACACGACAACGATCGTCTGGATGGGCGAGTTCGGGCGGACGCCGAAGATCAACGACAACCAGGGCCGGGACCACTTCCCGACGGCGTGGAGCACGGTCCTGGCCGGCGGCGGCGTGAAGGGCGGGCAGGCGGTCGGGCGGACGAGCAAGGACGGGACGGCGGTCGAGGACCGGCCGGTGTCGATGCCGGATTTCCTCGGCACGGTCTGCAAGGCGCTGGGCATCGACCCGACGAAGACCAACCCGTCCAACGTGGGGCGGCCGATCCGCATTGTGGACCAGTCGGCGAAGCCACTAACAGAGTTGGTCGGATAGCCGTCCCTTGCGCTCACCGAACCAGCCGCATGACGAACAGCAGCGGCCAGCCGATGTACTTCTCCGCCCGCGGCGTGCGGCGGGCCAGCTCCTCGTCGGCTGCGTGTTCGCCCAGGTGGTCGATCGTCAGCCCAGCCCGGGCGGCCGCCAGCACGTAGTCGCTGATCCGGTGCGGCACGCTCTCGGGCCGGACCTCGCGGCCGGTGGCCGGGTCGGTGAACCGGGCCTGCACGCCGCGGAGCAGCATCGCGGGGTGCACGGTCGAGACGACGGCGAACCCACCCGGCCGCAGCACCCGCCGCACCTCGCCGAACAGCCCGCCCAGGTCGCGGATGTGATCCACCACCAGCCCGCAGACGACGCGGTGAAACGACCGGTCCGCGAACGCCAGCGGGTCGTGCAGGTCGTGGCGGAGGAAGGCGACGCCGGCCGCACCCGGCTTGGCCCGCGCCAGGGCCAGCATCTCGCCGGAGAAATCGACCGCGGTGACGGCCGCCCCGGCCGCGGCGAGCGGGATGGTGTGCCGGCCGGTGCCGCAGCCCAGGTCGAGCAGCGCCAGCCCGCCGACGTCGCCGAGTAGCTCCGCGACGAGCGGCTCTTCGATGGCGACCAACGGGTTGGGGTCGGCGTCGTAGACGGCGGCCCAGCGGTCGTAGCCGGCGCGGGTGGGGACGAGGTCAACGGAGTCTGACATGGCGAGACGGACACCCGGGCGGCGCGGCGGGTTCGCTCACCCGTCCTTCTTCTCCCCGGCCGGCTTCTTCTCGGCGTCCGTCAGCGGCCGGACGCGGACGTTCTTCACCGCCCCGGTCGTCTTCCACGTCGCAAACCCGAACGGTTTGCACGGGTTGCAGGCGCTGTGCAGCGTGATCTTGCGGTCGGTCGTCTCCAGGTCCACCACCTGGTCGTCGTCGATCCACGCCCGGATGCGGTCGGCCGTCACCCGCAGGCGGAACTTGTACCACTTGCCGGTCTCGAACTCGCGCGAGGCCGTCGTCTCGTTCTCGGAGGCGTTCTCGTGGTTGACGTTCGACAGGCCGACGACCATCCCGCCCCAGCCGCCGGCGACGAACGAGCAGAACGTGTCGCCGACCGGGAAGACGGTGGTGCAGAAGAAGTCGTCGCCGTCAACCCGCTTGCCCTCGAAGCTCACCTCGTAATTCATCTTCGGGAAGTCGTCGCGGGTGCAGGCGACGCCCGTCATCGGCTTGCCGTGCTCCATGACGATCGCCCCGTCGCGGGCCTCGACCTTGCCGGCGTCGGTGAACTTGCCCCCCGTCCAGCCATCGAGCGACTTGCCGTCGAACAGCAGCTTCCAGCCGTCCTTGTTCTTGGCGGCCTTCGGCTCGTCGGCCGGCAGCGCGGCGGCCAGCGCTAGCACCATGGCCGCCGCGGTCAATCGCCTTGTCATTGTTCCCTCCCCTCACGGCGTCAGCCGGACGCGGGCCGACATGCCCGGCAACACTCGCCGGCCCGGGTTCGGCACCACCACGCGCACCTGCACCGTGCCGGTCGCCGGGTCGGCCTGAACGCCAACCGCCTCGACCCGGGCCTCGTGTGGGAACCCGGTTTCGTCGGCGAAGCCGACCGTCGCCGGCCCGCCTGTCCCCTTCCCCTTGAGCAGCCGCAGCGCCGTCTTCTCGTCCACGCCGACGGCGACGGTCACCGGGTCATCGGCGACGAGCGTGGCCAGGACGTTGCGGTTCTCGCGGACGACGTTGCCGGCCGCGAGCGGGTGACTCACCCGGCCCCGCATCGGGGCGACGATTCTGGTGTAGTCGAGGTACACCTTGGCGGCCTCGACGGCCGCCCGTGCCGTCTGGATCATGCCCTCGGAGTTGGCCCGCTCGGCCACCAGCCGGTCGTACTCGCCCTGGGTGATGCCGCCGGTCGGCCGGAGATGTTTCGCCCGCTCCAGCTCGGCAACGTAGAAGCGCAGCCGGGCCTCCGCCGGACCGACGCCGCCCATGGCCCGGTCGAGTTCGGCTTGGTACGGCCGCGGGTCGATCTCAAACAACAGGTCGCCCTGCTTCACCTCGTCGCCGGCCTTGCAGTGGACGGCGACAATCGCCCCGTTCACTCGGGACCGAAGGTCCACCGTGGCCGCCGGCTCGACCCGGCCGACGAACTCGGCCGCCGCCTTGTCGTCGGCCCCACCGGAACCGGCCGCCAGAATCACCAGCGCCACGGCCGGCAAGGCCAGCCACCGGATCGACATGACTCGCACTCCGCCGCGGGCGGTCAGTGGTTGACGAGGAACTCCGCGCTGTTGAGCAGCGCCCAATAGACGTCGGCCAGCGCCCGCTTCGCGTCGTGGGCCGGCCCGCCGCCCTCGACATAGCGGACCAGTTTTTCGCTCTCGGCGGCCGTCGGCCGGCGGGTCAGCGTCGCCAGGAACAGCCTCTCGACGCGGCCCGCGGTGTTCAGCGACGGGTCGTTGGCGACGGCCGGCAGGAACGTCGGCCCGCCCGGCACGGCCCGCTCCGCCGCCACCTGCTTGACGAAATCCGTCAGGCTCGGCCGATTGGTCGTCAGAGCGCCGACAACGAAGCCGCCGTTCATCAGCCCCAGCGCCTGCGGGATCGACAGCTGCGGGTCGGTCCGGGTCGCGGCCCCGTTGGCGAACAGGGCCAGGAACTGCGCCCGCGGGCCGCCGCGGCCGAGGTTCACCACGTCCCCGTCCCCGGGCCCGCGGACCGGCTCGCGGTAGCCGGTCGCCTGCGCCAGGCTGTCGAAGAGCTGTTCGGGAGTGAGGCGCTTGACGGCCATGCGGGCGAAGAGGCGCGAGTCAACGTCGCCCGCGGGGCGCTGCCCGTGGGCTTGGACGGCGCTGGAGCGCTGGTACGCTTCGGTCGCGGTGATGGCGCGGATCAGGAACCGCACGTCGAACTTGTGGGCGACGAAGGCGCGGGCCAGCTCGTCGAGCAGTTCCGGGTGGCTCGCCGCGTTGTCCGGCCGCAGGTCGTCCTCCGGGCTCACCAGGCCGGTGCCGAACAGGTGCGCCCACAGGCGGTTGACGGCGGCCTTGGCGAAGTACGGGTTCTCCGGCGACGTGACCCACTCGGCCAGCGTCACCCGCGAGCTGACGTTGAACCGCCACTGCGGCTCCGACCCATCCAGGTACGCCGCGTCCACCACCTGACCGCTGCCGGGGATGGTCATCTCCCGCTTGTCGAACACCTCGCGGATGGCGGCCCCCTGCTCCGCCGGCCGGGCCAGGCCGGCGAAGAAGGCGGCGTAACCCCAGAACTGCTGCCGCGTCCACGGGGCGTTCGGGTGGTCGTGGCACTGGGCGCACTCGATGCGGACGCCGAGGAACACACGGGCCGTGGCCGCCGCCAGCGCCTCCGGCTTCCCCTCCTTGGCGACGTAGAACGCCTGCGGGGACGGGTCGTTGGCCGACCGCGGCTCCTCCATCTTCATCGCCTTGCCGCGAACCCGCTCCGGGGCGAACGGCACCGTCAGCAGATCCCGGGCGAAGCGGTCGTAGGAGACGTTGTCGGCGAGCTGCTTGCGCAGCCAGGCGTCGATGCCGGCTGCCTGGAACTGCAAGTCCGGGTTGGCGGCGTACTCGGGGACGAGCAACGCCCGCCAGACGTTGGTGAAGTGCTCGACGTGCCGCGGGTCTTGCACGAGCCGCTCGACCAGCCGGCGGCGCTTGTTCGGGGCCGGGTCGGCGAAGAAGGCGATCGCCTCGGCTACTGATGGGATGCGGCCGGCGAGGTCGAGGGAAACACGGCGGAGGAATTCGGCGTCGGACGCCAGCGGGGCGGGGACGACGTTGGCGGCGCGGAGCTTGGCGGCGATGTGGGCGTCGATGCGGGCGGCGAGGTCGGCTTCCGGGTCGGCGGCCCGCAGCGGGACGGCGGCGAGGAAGACGAACCCCAACGCGGCGACGCGGCGCGACATGGCAGCGGCCCTCCGGACCGCCGCTTGCGGCTTAGCGATTCCAACCGCTAAGCCGCAAGCGGCTATTGCGGCAACTCCCAACTGACGATCGTACCATCCCCGCCGCCGGAAAGCGCCTTCTTTCCGCCGGCCGTCAGCGCCACGCTCAGCACGGGCTTGTCGTGCAGCTCGAATCCGTCGATCTGCCGGCCCGTGGCCACATCCCACCAGCGGGCGGTGGCGTCGTAGCCGCCGGAGAGTGCCCGCCGGCCGTCGGCTGTCAACGCCACGCACCGCACGTACCCGGCGTGGCCGTCGAACCGCTGTATCTCCGTGCCCGCGGCCACGTCCCACAGCCGCAATGTGCGGTCCGTGCCGCCGGTCAGCGCCCGCCGGCCGTCCGGGGAAAACGCCGCCGCCAGCACCGGCCCGGTGTGGCCCTTGAGTTGGCCGACCCGCTGGCCGGTCGCCGGGTCCCAGAGCACGCAGGCGTTGTCGTCACCGCCGCCGGTCAGGATGCGCTTGCCGTCCGGGCTGACGGCCACAACGTATAGGTCGTCCAGGTCCGCGAGCTTCGCCAGTTCTTTGCCCTTCTCCACATCCCACCAGCGGACGGTGCCATCCCGGCTGCCGGTCGCGGCGTGCTTACCGTCCGCGGCGAATGCGACGCACATCACCTCGCGCTCGTGGCCCTTGAATTGGCGAACCTCCTTGCCCGCGGCCACATCCCAGAGCCGCACGGTCTTGTCGCTGCCGGCGGAAAGGGCGAACTTGCCGTCCGGCGACAGGGCCAATGCGTTCACCTTGTCCGTGTGGCCCTCCCACACGGCCAGTTCCTTGCCGCTGGTCAGTTCCCAGACGCGCAGCGAGCCGTCCCAGCTCGCCGACAGTACCTTCTCCCCGCCGGGCAGGGCAACGACCCCAGTCACCCAGCCGTTGTGCCCGGTCATGCGGACGGTCGCCAGCTCCCGCGGCTGCAGGCTCCACAGCTTGAACACACCGTCCTGGGCCGTCGTGACGAACGTGCCGGTCGCCGCAGCGACCGACAGCGCCCCGACGCCGCCGTGGTGGCCGATGAGCCGCATCTGCTCCTGCCACTCGACCGTGTCCCAGAGCAGGATTGCGGCCGTGGCGTGGGCGGTCAGCAGCGACCGCCCGTCCGGCGTGAAGGCCACCGCCTGCACGGCCCCCCGCTGTTTGCGGACGGCCCGCGGCTGGCGGCTGGCCGCGTCCCAGACCTTGATCGCCCCGTCCGCTCCGCCGCTGACGACGAGTGGCGCCGTCGGCGCGAACGCCACGGACAGCACATCACCGGCGTGGGCCGACCAAGCGCCGCGCTCCCGGCCGGTGGCCGCGTCCCAGAGCCGCAGTTCCCCGGCCGCCTTCTTGCCGGCCGCCTCCGCCCCGCTGGCCAGCGTCTTGCCGTCCGGGGCGAACGCCAGGCAAGTGACCGCCGCGGTGTGGCCGGTGCAGGTGGCCCGCTCGCGGAGACTCACCGGACCGCTGCCGGCCGGCGGGACGTCCCAGAGGAGGATGGTGCGGTCCGCCCCGGCGCTGGCGAGTGTCCTGCCGTCCGGCGAAAACGCGACGGCCCGGACGGCGTTGCGATGGCCGTCGAGGGTGGCAATGAGTTGCCCGGTCGTCGCGTCCCACAGCTTGCCGGTGCGGTCGCGGCTGGCGCTGGCGAGCCGCCGGCCATCGGGCGAAAACGCCAGCGCCACGATCCCGCCGCGGTGGCCGGTCAGCCGGTGCCTCACGTCGCCGGTGGCCGCATCGCGGACCAGGATGACGCGATCCTCCCCGGCCGTGGCGACGAGCTTGCCGTCGGGGCTGATGGCGGCGACGCCGCGGGCACCATGCGGATGGCGGAGCGTCTGCCGGGCCTGGAGGCGGGGCAGCGCGGCATCCCACAGGTGCACGGACCGGTCGGCCGCGGCGCTGGCGATCTGCCGGCCGGTCGGGGCGAACGCCACGCTCAGCACGCCCTCGGTGTGCCCCTCCAGTGTCGCCAGCTCGCCGCCGCTGGTCGGGTCCCAGAGCTTGACCGTGCGGTCGAAGCTGCCGGAGGCGAGCAACTGGCCCCGCGGCGAGAACGCCACGGCGAACACCGTATCGCCGTGGCCGGTCAGCGTGCGGAGCTGTTTCCCCTCGGCCGCGTCCCAGAGGATGATGCTGTTGTCCTCGCCGCCGCTGGCGACCGTCTTGCCGTCCGGGGCGAACACGACCGCCCGCACCGCCGCCGTGTGGCCGAGCAGCGTCGCCTTCTCCTCCCGCGTCGCCGCGTCCCAGAGCTTCACGGTGCGGTCGGCGCTGGCCGTCGCCAAGGTCGCGCCGTCGGGGCTGTAGGCGACCGCCCGCACCGAGCCGCGGTGTTTCGTCAACGTCGCCTGCTCCTGGCCGGTGGCCATGTCCCACACCTTCACCGTGCGGTCGGCACTGACGGAGGCGAGCTGCTTGCCGTCCGGTCGGATGGCGACGGCGAAGACCCAGTTCTTGTGGCCGGTCAGCGTCTGGCGGAGGGTGCGCGTCGGCACGTCCCAGAGCTTGACGGTCTTGTCGTAGCTGGCACTGGCGAGCGTCTTGCCGTCGGGGCTGAACGCCAGACCGGCAACCGCATCGGCGTGGCCGTCGAGCGTGGCGACGAGCTTGCCGGCGGCGAGGTCCCAGAGGCGGACGAGCTTGTCGGCCCCGCCGGTGGCGAGCGTCTCGCGGTCCGGCGAGTAGGCGACGGCCAGGACTTCGGCGGAGCCGTCGCCGAGTTCGGTCGGCTTGGGGTCGTAGCGGGTCAGCTCGGGGACGGCGGGCGGCTGGGCTACGCTGATCCCCACGCACACCGTCAGGATGGCGACGAGGGCATAGGGTGGGCCGAGTCTTCGAGGCCCACCGACTGAGACTCGGCCCACCCAACGAAAGCACGACGTGACCATTCCCCCACGATACCGCCAGCACCCGCGGCGTGGGAGCAAATTCGCGCATTGACCGGCGAACCGGCGGCGTGAGCCGCCGGGTGGCCCCGGTCCACGGCAGAGCGTTGTGGCCGCAACCCCCTTGCCCTACGATAAAATGACTCCGGCACGTCCACTTGGGGCGGCGGCCCCGGCGACTCCACGGCGGCGACCCAGCAGACAGGCGTTCAGCGATGTTTGAAGGTATCCAAAAAAACCTTAGCGACGCGCTCAAGAAGCTCCGCGGTCGCGGCCGGCTGACCGAGGCCAACATCCGCGAAGGGCTCCGCGAGGTCCGCAAGGCCCTGCTCGAGGCCGACGTCAACTTCACCGTCGTCAACGACTTCATCCAGCGAGTCACCGAGCGGTCCGTCGGCCAGGAAGTCCTCGCCCGCATCGATCCGTCCGAGCAGATCGTCCGCATCGTCTACGACGAGCTGGTCCGCCTCATGGGGCCGGTGGACCACCGCATCCCGTTCGCCAAGGACCGGCCGACCGTGCTGATGCTTTGCGGCCTGCAAGGCTCCGGCAAGACGACCACGGCCGGCAAGCTCGCGCTGAACATGCGGGAGCGGGGCCGCAAGCCGCTCCTGGTCGCCGCCGACTTGCAGCGGCCGGCGGCAGTCGAGCAATTGAAGATCATCGGCGACCAGCTGCAAGTGCCGGTCTACACCGAGGCGGCCGACCCGGTCGCCGTCTGCCGCAACTCGCTCACCCACGCCCGCAGCCATCTGTTCGACACCGTCATCCTCGACACGGCCGGCCGGCTGCACGTGGACGAGATGCCGATAGACGAGCTGCGGCAGATCGACAGGGTCGCCAAGCCGGACCAGGTGTTCCTCGTCTGCGACGCCATGACCGGCCAGGACGCGGTCAACAGCGCCAAGGCGTTCCACGATGCCCTGGAGCTGAACGGCGTCATCCTGACCAAGATGGACGGCGACGCCCGCGGCGGGGCGGCCCTGTCGATCAAGGAAGTGACGCAGGTACCGATCAAGTTCGTCGGCGTCGGCGAGAAGCTGGACCGGTTGGAAGAGTTCTACCCGGAGCGGATGGCCCAGCGGATCCTCGGCCAGGGCGACCTGATGGGGCTGGTCGAGAAGGTGGCCCGGGTGCAGGCGGAGGTCAGCCAGGAGGAGCTACAGAAGCAGCAGGAGAAGCTCCAGAAGGGCGACCTGACGTTGCAGGATTTCCGCAACCAGTTCGCCCAGCTGCACAAGATGGGCATGAAGGACCTGATCAGCCGCATGCCCGGCATGAGCGAGATGATTCCCGAGGGCGAAGACCCGGAAGTCGCGCTCAAGCGCGTGCAGGGGATGATCGACTCGATGACGGCCGAGGAGCGGAAGGACCCGGACCTGATCGACCAGAGCCGGCGGCGGCGGATCGCGGCCGGGGCCGGGGTCGAGCCGCACGAGATCAAGCAGTTCCTGGCCCAGTTCGACCAGGTCCGCACGCTGATGCGGCAGATGGCGAAGATGTCGATCTGGGAGCGGATGAAGATGGTGTCCGGCCTCGGCAAGATGGGCGCGTTCCTGCCGGGAGCCAACGTGCTCAAGTCGAAAGTCGGCACCGGGCACCGCAAGAGCGCCAAGGAGCGGGCCGAGGAGCGGAAGAAGAAGCGGAAGAAGGGGAAAGGAAGGTAGTTTGTAAGCCGCTTGCGGCCAAGCAAGCAATTGCGCGCAGAGCCGCAAGCGGCATTCCCCGATGGACGATTTTGCCCTCTCCCCATATCAAAACTGCTGCTAGACTAGCCGGACTGTTTGCCCCGAGGGACCGCCGTGGCCGTTCGCATCCGCATGAAGAAAATGGGGCGGAAGCACCGCATGTACTTCCGCATCGTCGCCATCGACTCCCGCCAGCCGCGCGACGGGCGGGTGATCGAGGAGCTGGGCACCTACGACCCACTCGTGCCGAACGTGGACGAGACGACGACACTCAGGCCGGACCGGATCAAGTACTGGCTCGGCGTCGGCGCGAAGCCGTCCGAGCGGTGCGCGGTCCTGTTCAAGAAGTACATGACCAAGTGGGAGGAGAAGCAGGCCCAGACGGCCGCCGCTCCGCCCGCGGAGGCGGTGCCCGCCGGTTGACGTTTCGCGCCGACCGCGAAACGGAAACACATGCTCCGCTTCGACGTCCTCACCCTGTTCCCGGAGATCTTTTCGGGCTACCTGACGCAGAGCCTGCTCAAGCTGGCGATCGACAACGGCCTGGTCGGGATCAAGCTCTGGAACATCCGGGATTGGGCGGCGGGCAAGCACCGGAGCGTGGACGACCGGCCGTTCGGCGGCGGCCCCGGGATGGTGATCATGCCGGGGCCGGTGTTCGACGCGGTCGAGGCCGTGCGGAACGACGCGGCCGAGCCGGGTGAGCTAATCTTGCTGACGCCGGCCGGCGAGCGGCTGACGCAGCCCGTCGTCCGGGACCTGGCGACGAAGAAGCGGTTGGTGTTGTTGTGCGGCCGGTACGAGGGGTTCGACGAGCGCATCCGGGTGGGTTTGCGGCCCCGCGAGATCTCCGTCGGCGACTTCGTCTGCAACGGCGGCGAGGTGCCGGCGATGGTGGTCATCGACACCGTGATCCGGTACGTGCCGGGGGTGCTCGGCGACGAAACCAGCGTCGTCGAGGAGTCGCACAGCGACGCCCCCGGCCGGTTGGAGTACCCGCAATACACCCGGCCGCGCGTGTTCCGCGGCATGGCCGTCCCGGACATCCTGCTCTCCGGCGACCACGGGGCGATCGCACAGTGGCGGCGCGAGCAGTCGGAACGACGGAGCCGACCCGGCTAATTAGCCCCCGGCCAATGACCGGGGGCTAACTGTGAAGGAAGTGGACCATGAAGAATAAGTACCTCTCCCTCGTCGAAGGCGGTAACCGCGACGACCTGCCCAAGTTCGACGTCGGCGACACGGTGGACGTACACGTCCGCATCCTGGAAGGCAACAAGGAACGGGTGCAGGTGTTCAACGGCACGGTGATCGCCCGCCGGGGCGAGGGCGTGCGCGAAATGTTCACCGTCCGCCGGATCGTCCAGGGCGAGGGCGTCGAACGCATTTTCCCGGTCAATTCACCGAAGATCGCCAAGGTCGAGGTGAAGCGGTCCGGCCAGGCCCGTCGGGCCAAGCTGTTCTACCTCCGCGACCGGGTCGGCAAGGCGACCAAGCTCAAGGAAAAGAAGCCGAAGGTGGATCTGGCCGCCAGCCCCAACGGCAACGGCGCGCCCAAGGCCAAGAAGGGCGCCAAGAAGGCGAAGGCGGAAACCGCGGCGGAGTAACCCGCCCGTTTAGCCGCGAGGCTCCGCCGAGCGCGGTTGGCGCGCTCGGCGGAGCCTCGCGGCTAAACGAAATCCGTCCCGGGGTCGCGCATGCCCCTCGGCATCACCCGCTGGCCCGTCTGGCGCCGCTGGTTCGGCTCCCGCTCCGAACGCGCCGCCGCCCGCTTCCTCCGCAAACTCGGCTACCGCGTCCTGGCCCGCAACGTCAACCTCCCCGCCGGCGAACTCGACCTCGTTGCCCTCGACGGCCGCACACTTGTCTTCGTCGAAGTCCGCTCCACCGAGGGTGCGAGCGCTGAGTCCCCCGCCGCGTCGGTCGATCTGGCCAAGCAGCGGAAGCTGACGAACGCCGCCCTCGCCTTCCTGTCCAAGCACTGCCTGCTCGACCACCCGGCCCGGTTCGACGTGGTCGCCATCGCCTGGCCGCCGAACCAGCGCGAGCCGCACGTCGTCCATTACCCGAACGCCTTCGAGGCGGTCGGGCGGTTCCAGATGTATAACTGAGGTATCTCCAAGCCCACCCGTGGCACCGGGTGGGTATTCCGTACGCGCGGGATTGCGCTATGAAACCCGTCGACGAACAACTCGCCCTGATCCGCCGCGGCACCGACACCATCGTCCCCGAGGACGAGCTCCGCAAGAAGCTCGCCGCCGGCCGGCCGCTGCGGGTCAAGCTCGGCATCGACCCGACCGGGTTCGACGTCCACCTCGGCCACACGGTCGTCCTGCGCAAGCTGCGGCAGTTCCAGGACCTCGGCCACACCGTCGTCCTCATCATCGGCAACGCGACGGCCGCCGTCGGCGACCCGTCCGGCCGGGACGAGTCTCGCAAGAGCCTCAACCCCGAGCAGATCGAGAAGAACGCCGCCAGCTACCTGACGCAGATCAGCAAGGTCATCGACGTGGGCCGGGCGGAGGTGGTCCGCAACAGCGATTGGTTCAACCGGTTCTCGTTCGCGGACGTGCAGAGGCTGCTCGGCCACATGACCATGCAGCGGATGTTGGAGCGGGACGACTTCGCCAAGCGGATCAGGGCCGGCACCCCGATCTACCTGCACGAGTGCCTCTACCCGCTCATGCAAGGCCACGACTCAGTCGAGGTGCGGGCCGACGTGGAACTCGGCGGGACGGAGCAGCTGTTCAACCTGATGGTCGGCCGCGACCTGCAGCGGGCCGCCGGCCAAGAGCCGCAGGTGTGCCTGACCGTGCCCATCCTCCGCGGCCTGGATGGGGCCAAGAAGATGGGCAAGAGCCTCGGCAACTACATCGGGGTGAACGAGCCGGCCAAGGAGCAGTTCGGCAAGACGATGAGCATCCCGGACGACCTGCTGCGGGAGTGGTTCGAGCTGCTCACCGACCGCCCCGGGGACG
>DASXAN010001226.1:0-1961 GCA_036406755.1 Gemmataceae bacterium | reverse complement strand
CTGCGGTCGCCTCCGGCTCCCCGCTACACGGTTACCGCTCCACCAGATAATCCACGAACCCCACCATCATCTCCTCCCACGTCTGGTCGCCCCACCGCACCGGCTTCGTGGGGTCCGGGTTGTTCTTGTTGCCGGCCGAGTTGTCGTACCACGCCGTACACTCCAGCCGCGTCCCGGCCTTGAGCGTCACCGGCTCCGCCGGGCGGTAGTTGCTCTGCCAGTTGAAGTCGTACCGCGGCACGCTCAGGAGCGTCTCCCGGGTCCCGTCCGCGGCCACCGCCTCGAACTTGAACGCCTTGCCCCGCAGGTGCATGTGCGGCAGCAGGTTCACCAGCGTGGTGTCCTGGTGGAACGTGGCGGCGGACTTCACCTCGTACCCGTCCGCCCCGGCCGGGATGACGAACCGCGGGTTCATCACCGCCCGTGACCGGACCTCGTACTTGGGCGGCTCCTTGGCGAAGATCAGCCCGACCGACGACCGGTCCTCCCGCGGCGTGCCGTCCGGCGTGTAGTGCAGCTGGAACAGCAGCACCGACCCCTTCGGCACCTTCTTCGCCTGCCCGGGTGCGTACACCGACGGCAGGTCGCCGGGGGCGTAGGCGACGAGCAGGTTCTGGCCGACGCGGTCCTCGCCCCGCGGCCGGCCCTCGCCCGGCTTCAGCGCGTAGACGACGATGTGGTGCACGACCTCCTTCGCTCCCGGCTTGGCCTCGGCCGCCTGCACCCAGACGTCGTGGTCGAAGTGCGTGGGCACCTGGATGTACTGGTAGGCGATGCCGCTCGACCCGACGGTCGCCGGCACCTGGTAGGCGTCCGGCATGGTGACGACCACGTCCGGCGTGCCGATCCGCCAGCCGTCGGGGTAGGACTTCGCCGGCGGCAGGTCCTTCGGGTCGCCGGGCGGGCAGCCCTGCTCGATCCAGGCGAGCAGCGTCTGCTTCTCGGCGGCGGACAACCGGCGGTCGTTGGCGAAGTGGCCGAAGTGCGGGTCGGCGTGCCACGGCGGCATGCGGTCGGACCGGACCACCCGCTTGATCGTCGGGGCCCAGGCGGACAGGTCGTCGGCCGACATCAGCGGCATCGGCCCGATCTGGCCGGGGCGGTGGCAGTCCTGGCACTTCGCCTGGACGATGCGGGCCACGTCCTTGCTGTAGGTGACGGTCGGCTTCTCCGCCGGCGTGGCCGTCCGGCCCAGCTCGCAGCCCTCGACCTCGGTCCGCGGGACGGTCACCGGCTTGCCGGCGAGCAGCTCGTCCAGGGCGGCGGCGAGGTCGCGACGGGTCGGGGCCGGGCGGCGGTAGCCGATGCCGAACTGGTCGTCGATCCGCCCGCGGTAGCGCACGGCCCGCTTGTGGTCGAGGACGAACGCCTCCGGCGTGGTCTCCGCCCCGAACCGGCCGGCGACGGTCTGCTTGTCGTCCTTCAGCGCGGGGAACGGCAGCTTGTGCTTGGCGGCGTGGGCGGCGACGGCCCTGGCGTCGTCGGTCGGCACCGAGTTGACGGCGACGAAGGCGACGCCCTTGGGGGCGTACTCGGCGTGGAGTTTGGCCAGCGTCGGCATGTAGGCGTTGGCGACCGGGCAGGCGGTGCCGGTGAAGACGACGACCACGACCGGGGCGGCGGTGGCGTCGGGCATCGTCCACGGCTTGCCGTCGGCGTCGGGCAGGGTGAACGGCGCGACGCGGTCCGGCTCGCCGGCGGCGGCGGTCAGCGGCAGGAGCAGGCCGAGCAGGGCGAGTGACCGGAAGCGGCGCATGGTGCATCCTCGGGGTAAGTGGTCACGCGGCGACCGGCCGCCGAAAGCCGGGCCATTGTACCGCGCCGGCGGGGCCGACGCCCGGACCGGCAGGCGTCCGAAAAACAATCTTTTTCTGGGGGGACAAAATGGGACATTCTGGGACATTTCCGGCGGCACCCGAATCGGGGTGGCGGTCGAGGTAGCGCGGACGACGGGGCGCGAC
>DASXAN010001225.1:0-1628 GCA_036406755.1 Gemmataceae bacterium | reverse complement strand
ACGCCACTCCGTTCGGGACAAAAGATCGCGGAGTGCGGCCCGCACCTGCGCCGCGGCGGCCGGGCTGGCTACGGCGACCGCGGCCGGCCCGAACTCGGCCGCCTGCCTGGCCAGCAGGTCCGGCTGGCCGCCGCCCGCGGCCAGCGCCACCACGCGGAACCGGTCCGGGTTGCGCCGGACGATGTCGAGCGCCTGGGTGCCGATCGAGCCGGTCGAGCCGAGGATCACGATCTCACGAGGCTGGGATTTCACCGCACCATTGTCCGATACCCGCACCGCTGGACACGCCGCCGCCCTGACATAAGCGTCGGGGCGGCGGCGCGACCATTGGTTCTGCTCTACGCGTGCCTGGCCAGCACGCCTGCCGCGGCGATGATGCCCTGGCAGGCGGCCGTCTGGCCGGCCGCGCCGATGACCGGATGGTCGCCGAAGGCGGCCGCCTCGAGCTCGCCCTTGACCCGCAGGGCGAGCGAGTCACGGAGCTTGTCGAGCCCGGTCAGGGCGGCGCTGACCGTCCGGTACTCGGCGTCACCCGTGGTGTTCGACTCGACGGCGGCCGTCGAGGCCTGCAGGGTGAAGTTGCCGAACTGGCCGACGCTGGAGTTGAGCTGCTTGTAGCAGGCCCCCAGCCTGGCCACGCCCGGCGTGCGGAGCGCGTGGTTCGGGTGGGACAGGATCTGGCTGATGACCCGGCCGTCGTGCTCGTAGTCGTCCTTCAGCCCGGTCAGGTAGATCAGGGTCGGCCGGATGTCGGTCTCGTCGACCCAGGTGCCCTTCGTGCCGCTGTCGGCCACGACGAGCTGCCCGCTGTCCGGCCCGGCCGAGTTCGGTCCGTTGGCCGCCGAGGTGCCGTCCAGGCCCAGGTGCCTGACACCGGGTCCGGCGAAGGCCGTGTAGTTGGTATTGATCTCGGCGGCGTAGTCGCCGTGGTTGTAGGCGAAGGCCGGGTTGACCGACACGCACGGCGTGCTGCAGTTGGCCGCGCCGCGGCTCAGGAAGTAGTCCGGCTTGGCGAACATCGCGAACGTCGGCGTTCTGGCCGGGTCGGCGTTGACCATGTGCAGGATCGCCTCTTCGGCCGGGTCGGCCAGGTAGTTCGAGATCTTCTGGGTGGTGCCCGTGTAGGGGTTGGCCGCGGTCAGCCCGCCCACGTCCCGTTCCAGCGTGCGCACCTGCGGGACGTTCGGACCTGGGTTGCCGGTGACGTAGAACTCGGGCGCGCTGTCCGACTCCAGGCTGAACGGGGTGGTGTTGTTCTTCTGGCTGGCGAGCAGGCCGGTGACGTTGGTCGCCAGCTCACCGAACGTGCCGACCGGGTAGGTGCACGGCGTGGTCACGCCGTCGCAGTTGGCCGGGGTCGGCTGGATGGCGCGGCCCACGTTGGCGCCGGCCACGTGGTCGCCCTCGTCCGAGCTGAGCTCGAAGAGCGTGTTCTTCGGCGTGATGCCGTCGGCGGCCAGCCGCTTGAAGAACGTGCCGAACGCCTGGTTGTAGTACTGCGCCTGGGCGATGTAGCACGGGGTGCCCGGGCCGAGCGCGGCCGGCGCGCCGTTGCACGCGGACACGCCCGGGATGTTCTCGTTGCCGTGGATGTCGGCGATGTAGCCGTTCACCACGGGCACGCCGGA
>DASXAN010001224.1:0-1575 GCA_036406755.1 Gemmataceae bacterium | reverse complement strand
TCAGGGCGATCGACAGGAACAAGAGCAGCGGGCCGAAGATCGGGCCGGCCGACTTGATGATGTGCCAGAACAGGCTGTCCTCGGGCCGGGGGGCTTGTGTCGTGTCGCCGCCGGCGTTGGCGTCGGCTGGGGCGGTGGCGTTGTCCTGGGCGGGGGCGTACTGCCAGGCGGGGGCGATCCAGCCGGCGGCGGCGATCGTCAGGAGGCTGACGAGGACGAACGCCCCGAGCCGCGGGAAGTGGCGCTGCTGCATGGGTACGATTCCTGACGGGAATGGTCCCGGGGCGTCGGTGCCCGGGGGCCGGACGACTCTCCTGGCGATCGGCCGCAAATCAGTCCCTTGGATGCCCCTACGGCGGGGAGAGTTCCCCGGCCGGTGCGGATTGGGAACGCGCCGCGGGCGGGTTCAACCGCGGCGGGCGATGGGTGAACACCGTGGGCTGACTCCCTGACATTCAACCCACCCGCGGCGAGGAGTCAAGCCCATTGACGGCCGGCGATAACGCGCGGCGGGTGAGGGGACCGGGGCGAAATAACATCTTTTTTAAACCGGACAAAATGGGACATTTCCGGACATCGGCCGAACGGCCGGCGATCCTGTGACCGCAACACGTCTTTCCGGAGCAGCCCGACGACGGACATGCTGCAACCTCCACATCATCAGGTCGTGCCGCCTCACCGTCAGCGATACCCGCTCAAGATTAGTGTATAAAATTACAGATGCAAGTCTCATTGCCTCGGCCGTCGGGGCCGGTACTCTAGGGGCCGTTCATCCCCTTCGACTCTGCCCCCGAGGCTCTCATGCGCCTGTTCGTCCGCGGCGACCTGGACGGGTTCTTCGGCCTGGCCCTGGACAACCTCGTCCAACTCCTGCTCATCGACTCGCTGTGCCGCAACGTCCTCGGCTTCCCGGACGAGCTGCTCTACGGCCGGGTGCTGCCCGGCGTGGCGGTGTCGCTGTTGGTGGGCAACCTCTTCTACGCCTGGCAGGCGCACCGACTGGCCGCCCGCACCGGCCGGTCTGACGTCACCGCCCTGCCCTACGGCATCAACACGCCGTCGGTCGTCGCCTTCGTCTTCCTGGTCATGCTGCCGGCCAAGGACGCCGCGTTGAAGGCGGGTGGCAGCCCCGCGGCGGCCGCCGAGGCGGCCTGGCGGATGGGGCTGGTGGCCTGCCTGGGCAGCGGGCTGATCGAGTTTCTCGGCGCGTTCGTCGCCGAGCCGATCCGGCGGATGACGCCGCGGGCCGCCCTGCTCTCGACCCTGGCCGGCATCGCCCTCGGGTTCATCTCCGGCGTCTTCCTGCTCCGCACGTTCGCCCACCCGGTCGTCGGACTGACGACGCTCGGCATCGTCCTGCTCGTCTACTTCGGCCGCGTGCGGTTCCGCGGCGGCATCCCGGGGGGACTGGTCGCGGTCGGCGTCGGCACCGCCATCGCCTGGGCCACCGGCATGATCCAGGGCTCCTGGCCGGCCGGCGGCGTGCGGTTCTACCCGCCGCTGGAGACGGCCCACGACATGATCGGCCTGCTGACCGGCCGCGAGTGGGCGAACTACCTGACGGTCATCGTGCCG
>DASXAN010001223.1:0-3811 GCA_036406755.1 Gemmataceae bacterium | reverse complement strand
CCGGTCCGACCGCGGCTGGACCAGGTTGCAGAACCCGATCACCGCCTCGATCCGCTCGCCGGCGGACCGGTAGTCCGGCCCCTGCGGCGTGTTCGACGGCGGATTCAACCCGTCGCCGCGGGCGATCTTCAGAAGCGCCAGGGCCGGCCGGCCCTCGACCGTGCCCTTGTTCTTGACCTGCTGCACCCGCACCAGGGCCAAGGCGCGGACCGCCTCCCGGCGGACGTAGAACTGGCCGTCCACGTCCTGCGCGTCGGACTCGGCCGGCGGCTGGCGGAAGATGAAGTCGGTCAGCGCCTGGATGCACTTCCGCTCCAGCGGCGACAGGTTGCCGGTGTTGTCCTTCTGGAAGACGGTCTTCTCTGGGATGCCCGGGTCGGTCTGGGTCGGCGGGTTCGGGAGGATGGAGAACAGGTCCTTCAGTCCCTGAAGGGCGTAGAGTTTGACGGCGTCGCTCTCGTCCGCTTTGGCCAGCACCTTCAGACACGCCTCGGCCGCCCCGTCGTAGCCGCTGCGGCACACCTCGGCGATCATGCGGGTGGCGTTGAGGCGGACGAGCGGGTTACCGGCCTGCGTCGCCGGCCCCTGGAGCGCCTCGACGGCCGACTTGCCGAACTCGTCGATGTACTTCCGCTGCGCCTCGGCCACCTTGGCGTCGCCGCTGCCCAGCCGCGAGTAGAAGATGTTACCGTTGAAGCTGTTGTGGGCCGGCACGAGCAGCCGCCTGTCGAGGTCGTTGACCAGCCAGCTGAACCCGCGGTCGGTGCCGGGCCGCTGCGTTTCCGACATCGCCAGCCGGGCCGCGTCGTACTTGTTGAACTTGTCGAATAGGGCCTTGGCGTCGGCAGTAATCGGTTGCCGGCCCTGACGGTAGTCTTCGAGCCTCGTCCGGTCGTTCTGGTTGGGCGCATCCTGGGCCGTGGCCGACAGTGCCGCCAGGAGCGTGAGCGCCGAGGGGAGGACCAGCCACCGCAGGCACCGGGTGCCCGCCCGCCGCGTCGGAGTTGTCATGACGTCTATCGCGGACCGCGACCGGGTCCGCGCCCGAAGACTGGTGAAGGGACGGGGCAACACTCACCCATGCTAAAGGGCGGGGAACGGGGCTGTCAAGGGTTCGGGGGTGGTTCAGCGCGGCGGGGCGGCGGCGTCCGCCACGAGGCTCAGGTCGCGCCGCTCGGCCGGCGACAGGTCGGCGTGGGCGGCGAGGTCGGCGGCCCGCCGCAGGTGTCGCCCGGCCGGTTGCGACTGTGCCAGCCGGCCCCAGACGAGGTACAGGTACCAGTGCGGCCGGGCCTCGGCCGGCCGCTCGCGGCTCGCCAGCGTCAGCTCGCCGGCCGCCTTGCATAACAGCCCTTCGGCACCGTCCACGTCCTGGTCGGCGAGCAGGTACAGGCCGATGCCGCGGTGCAGGTGTTCGCCATAGCCGTCGCCGGCCCGTTCGGCGGCCGTCATGACCCGGGTGTGGGCGTGGATGAACCGGCCGACGTTGCCGCCGTGTGGCGGGGCGTCGCGGAGGAACCGCTCGTACTCAACCCGGGCCGCATCCTGCCGGTCGCGCCGCCAGAGTAGTTCGGCGAGCGAGAAGCGGACGAGCGGCCGGTCCGGGTGAGCGGCCAGATGGCGGGACAGGTGCGCGACGGCGGCCGCCTCCTCGCCGCGGTCCAGGCAGGCGGCGGCGAGGGCGAGGTCGTCGGCGTTCGCGTCGGCGGCGGCAGTCTGGGCGGGCGGCGGCGGGTCGGCCGCGGCGAACGGCCCGAGCCACAGCCCGGCGAGGCAAACCCCGGCAATTCGACGTGCCATGAGGGCCCCCCGGCCGGCGTGTCACCCGGAATCCCCCGCGCAACCGTTTTCATCGCCACGCCCGGCCGCCGGCCATCAGAAAAAACCGGGACGCGAGCGGCGGCCGGGCGTATGCCAATCAGGGCGTCGCCCGGGTTGATACCTGAACGTTACCGGGAGGTGACAAAGATGAAGCGACTCGTTCGGCTGACCGCCGTGGCCGCGGCCCTGTGCGGCCTGGTCGTGTTCTGCCCGGTGTCGTCGCGGGCGGACGACAAGTCCAAGGACAAGCAGGAGCCGAAAGTGATCACCACCAAGTCCGGCCTGAAGTACGTCGACGAGAAGGAAGGGACGGGCAAGGAAGCGAAGTCCGGGGACACGGTGCAGGTGAACTACACCGGCACGCTCAAGGATGGCACGATGTTCGACAGCAGCAAGAAACCGGGCCGCAAGCCGTTCGAGTTCCAGCTCGGGGCCGGCATGGTCATCAAGGGCTGGGACGAGGGCGTGGCCGGGATGAAGGAAGGCGGCCAGCGAAAGCTCATCATCCCGTACGAGCTGGCCTACGGCGAGCGCGGCCGGCCGCCGGTCATCCCGCCGAAGGCGGAACTAACGTTCGAGGTCGAACTGCTGAAGGTGAAGTGACCACCATGGTTAGCCGCGACGCGGAGTCTGCGGAGCGGAGCGCTCGAATGAGCGCGCTCCGCTCCGCGGACTCCGCGTCGCGGCTAACCTCATCCGATGATCACCCGCGGCCGCCGCGCCGGGTCCGGTTCCGCCCGCCCGAGCAGGTGGTGCACCATCCAGGGCACGTTCCCGTGCCCGAACAACACGAAGTGCAGGTTGGCCGTCAGCGGGCTCTCCTCCGACCAGCCGAAGTGGATCTCCGGCGGGATGCTCTCCTTCGACATCTCCAGCGCCACCGCCGCCAGCACGTGTGGGATCGACGCGCACCGCTCCACACGGATCACGAATCGGCCCTCCGCCTGCGTCACCTCCAAGAGCGGCAAAGGTTCGAACCCGCTCGGGTCGCCGAGCGTCACCTCCACGAACACGACCGGCTCCTCCGGCGGCAGCCGGTGGTACTGGCGGACGGCCGCCTCCTTCGCCGCCAACGATAGCTGCCCCGGCCTGTGCGGCACCAGCACGGGGAAGTCCATCACCCGCAGGCTCTCCCACAGGAACCGGGACGTGTCGTCCACGTACTCGAAGCCGTGGAACCGCAGCTCGGTACTCCGCACCGCCCGCGACACCATCGACGTGACCAGTATGGCCACGACGAACAATGACGCGATCCGCAGGCCGGCGGGCTGGCTCCAGACGGCCTCCGCGGTCGCAGCGGCGAACCCGAGCGCGATCCCGCCGAAGAGCCACGGCACGCGCCGCCATCGCGGCACGGTGGGCCGGGACTGCCACCGGTCCACCGCGCACGCGAAGGCGGCGGCCGTCAGCAGGGCGAGCACCGCCGTGGCGTAGGCGAATCGTTGGGCGTCCAGGTCGGCGTGGAAGTACACGGTTACCAGCAGCTTGATGCCGGCAAACAGGTAAACGAGCGCGCCGAGGTAGGCGGACCAGTTCAGCTCCATGCCCAGGCGGTGCAGGTACGGCGGCACGTGGTCGCGGAGGCCGATGCTCACGCTCATGCCCGCCAGGCAGAGGATGGCGACGGCGCTCAAGTCGTAGGCGGTGCCGAACGCCGGGCCGAAGAGCGGGCCGAGGGTTTCTGCCGGACCACCGCCGGCGATCGAGCCGCCGTGGGCGAGGTACGCTAGGGCGCGGTGGGCCGCCGGGCCGTCGGATGTGAACGCCGCCGGCGGGACGAGCAGGCTGGTGACGGTTGCCGACGCGATCAGGGCGACCGACCCGAGCACGGCGGCGGCCGTCAGCATCTTCCACGTCGCCCGGATGCGGCCGCGGGGGTGGCGGGGATCGTCGCCCGGCGCCCCGCGGACCAGCGGCATGACGATCATCGTCAGCTCGAACCCGCTCAGGCCGAGGGCCAGCTTCGGGAACCGGGCGAACGCCGCCGCCG
>DASXAN010001222.1:0-2580 GCA_036406755.1 Gemmataceae bacterium | reverse complement strand
AGGTGGCCCTGAAAGAACGGTTCGTCGGTGAGTACGCTCAGGCAGGCAGCGCCGTGCCCGGCGTAAATACGGGCGATTGCGACCGGGTCGAAGTCGGCGCGCAGCACGCCGGCCGACGGCGACGCCTTCTTGACCTCGGCGATCACGCCGATGTCGCCCGGTCGCTCCAGGGCGGCGCGGAACGGCCGGGCCGGCGGGGCATCGGCCAGCCGCCGCTCCAGCCCGCGTTCTGGCACTCGCTCCCGTGCCCCGGTGAGTTCGCGCCGCTTGCTGGCGATGATCGTGTCGAGGATCGTGCCCACGTCCGCACTCCGCTACCCGCCGCCGCCGGCCGGCCCTAGGATGAGACGCATCCCACCGACCAAGGAGTCGCCGTGCCGGAACTGAGGGAATTCGTCGCCCTCGCCCTGTCCTGGCTTTTGCTCGCTGGCATCGGGGCGGCCATCGCGCTCCTTCTGCGGACCTTCGCCGCCGCGGCCGACCGGCACCTACCCCCGCAACGCCGGCGGGCGGTCGTGTGGACCGGCCCGCTGGTCGGCGCCGCGTTCGTCGTCTTCATCCTCCTGCCGGAGTTCATCTTACCTTACATCGACCGGGCGGCGCTGGCTCGCCGTATGTACGGCACGGACGTGGACCCGGCGACGGCCGCCAGCTTGGCCCGGTGCATCGCCGACCTGATCGGCCTACCACTCATGCTGGGCGCGTGGGCCGGGATGCTCGCCCTGGCCGGCGCCCGGCCAACGCTCAGCGGGAGCGCCGCCCGCCTGACGACCAACTACCTCGTCGGCTACTGGACGTGGCTGGTGTTGACGCCGGCCGTCTACGCGGTCAGCTTCGCGGCCCAGTTCGCCTACGCCCTGATCGTTCATGAACGGCCCGAGAACCACCCCATTGTCCGGGCGCTGCTCACCGGCCAAGCGCCCGCCGGCGTGGTCGCCGCGCTGGCGGCCCAGGCCGTGGTTGCCGCCCCGGTCAAGGAGGAACTATTCTTTCGGGGGGTGGTGCAGCCATGGCTGGCGACGAAGTCGTGGGGCGGCGACGTGGCCGTGTTTCTGGCGGCCGTCCTGGGCCTGATGATCCATGCGCCCGCCGGCATCCCGTGGACCGACCCGTTGGCCGCCGCCGGCGCGGCGGCACCGGTGCTATTCGTCTTTGCCGTGCTGCCGCTCTACCGCCTGATGGACTGGTGGGACCTGTCCGGCTGGCTACCGGTCCGCGACCCTGAGGCGCGCCGCCGGGCGGCGCGGGCGATCGTCGGCACGGCCCTATTGTTCGCCAACTTCCACGCCAACGTCTGGCCGACGCCGGTGCCGCTGTTCGTGCTGGCGCTCGGCCTGGGCTGGCTGGCCTACCGGACGCAGGGCGTGGCGGCTCCCATCGTCCTGCACATGCTGTTCAACGCGATCGTGTTCGCCGCTCTGCGGTTCGCGCCGCCGGCCGTGCCGGGTTGAGGTCAGGCGGTCATCGGCAGCTCGGCGACAACCGCAGTATGCCCACCGCCGGCCGGTTCGACTTCCAGCGCCGTGCCCGGCTGGTCGGACCCGCGGCGGATGTAGGCCAGCGCGATCGGCCCCAGCCGCGGGGACACCACGGATGACGTGACTACGCCGACGTCCTTGCCTTCCGGAGTGATCAACCTCGCGCCCGCCGGCACGACCCCGCCCGCGCTCAGCTTCAAACCGCGGAAGGTACGGTTGACGTGTCCGGCCCGGTCGCGGGCCATGACGATCGGCTCCTGGCCGAGATAGCAGCCCTTCGTGTAGCAGATGGCGTCCGTTCGGCCGACTTCGACGACGAAGCGGTTCTCGTCGATGTCGGCCCCGTACACCGGCGTGCCGGCCTCGACCCGCAGCACCTCGTAGGCATCCAGGCCGGCGAGACCCGCCCCGGCCGCGGTCAGCCGCTGCCACACGTCGACGGCCCGCGCCGTGAGGCAGACCAGGTCGTACCCCGGAAGGCCGAGCGGATCGTGCCGGCGGACGTGGCAGGTGGCGTGCTCGCCGAACGTCCGCTCCATGTGCTGGAGCGGGCCGAGGTCCGGGACCGGCTCGCCGAGTGCGCGCTCCAATACCTCCTTCGCCCGCGGGCCGGCCAAGTGGAATTGTGCGAAATCGGCGGTGCGGTCCGCCATCTCGACCTGTTCGGCGATCAGGAAGTGGTCGAGGTGCTGGATGAGCGGGGTCGCCTGGCCGGGGGCGACGTCGAGCCAGAGCGCGTCGCGGCCGCCGGCGATGCGGACGTGGTAGACCAGCGCGTGGGCGATGACCTTGGCCTTGGCCGTCGTGAAGAACGCCTCGCAGCCGGCCCCGAGCGGCAGGTTGAGCACGTCGTTGGTCGAGAGGTTATGGACGAAGCTGGGGACGTCCGAGCCGCCCAGCTCGACCTTGCCGCGGTGAGAAATATCGAACAGCGCAGCACTTCCGCGGGCGCGCTCGTACTCGGCGGTAGCATCGCCATATCGGACTGGAACCAGCCACCCGGCGACCTCGGCGAACCCGGCGCCGGCAGCTCGTTCGATGTCGTGCAACGGGGTAGGCTCGCGCATCGATACCTCTCGGATTTCGTTTCGCCGCGCGGCGC
>DASXAN010001221.1:0-2185 GCA_036406755.1 Gemmataceae bacterium | reverse complement strand
GCGACCGCTCAGAAGCTCGGCGAGTCGTTCCAGTACCGGATCGAGCAGCCGGTGAGCCTGCCGCGGCAGAAGTCGGCGCTGCTGCCGATCGTCCAGCACGACGTCGAGGCCGGCCGCGTGTCCGTCTACAACCCGGCCGTCCACGCCAAGTACCCGCTCCTGGGGCTGAAGCTGAAGAACACGTCGGGCGTCAACCTGATGCAAGGGCCCATTACCGTCTTTGATAACGGCGTGTACGCCGGGGACGCCCGCATCCTCGACCTCCAGCCCAACGACGAACGGCTCCTCACCTACGCCGTCGATTTGGGCACCGAGGTCGAGGCCAAGTCGAAGAACCCGCCGGCCAAGCTCACGGCCGTGAAGGTGAAGAAGGGTTTGGCGTACACGACGACGCGGCAGCGGGAGGAGAAGACTTATCACGCGGTCAACCGTTCCCAGGACGCCAAAACGCTGCTGGTCGAGCACCCGTACCGGCCGCAATTCCACCTGGCGACCGACCTGAAGCCGGCCGAGCGGACCCGCGACGTCTACCGGTTCGAGGTCAAGCTGCCGGCCGGCAAGGCCGCCGACCTGGAGGTGGCCGAGGAGCAGGACGTGACCCAGGCGGTCCAGCTGACCAACGCCGACGACCAGCAGATCCGCTTCTTCCTCCAGCAGCCGGTGCTGTCCAAGGCGGTCCGGGAGGCGCTGGAGAAGGCGACGGACCTCCGTGGCAAACTCGCCGGGACGCAGCGGGACCTGGAGCAGGTCGGCCGCCAGATCACCCAGATCGAGAAGGACCAAGTTCGGCTGCGGGAGAACCTGAAGGCGACGCCGCCGACGGCCGCGGCGTACAAGCGGTACCTCGAAAAGCTCGACAGCCAGGAGGCCGACCTGGAGAAGCTGCAGGCGAAGCGGGACCAACTCCAGGCCCAGGAGCACGCCCAGCGGACGGCGTTCGAGTCCTACCTGGCGAGCCTGACCGTCGAATAGCAGGCGGCTCACGCCGCGGTTATGGTTTGGGCGGGGTGAGCAGGATGACGTCGTCGAGGCCGAGCGGGACGGTGAACCGCTGGACGTGCGGGAACCCGTCCTCCCGCCACGGCGACGGCGCGGCCGCCGTCTCGAACGGGACGGCCCCGCGTGTCAGCGACGTCACCGCGGCGACCGGGCCCCGCGTCGGCACCTCGACCCGCAGCGCCGCGACCGGCCGGTAAGTGAAATTCGCCAGGACCAGGGCCGTGCCGGCCGGGGCGTCGTACACGCCCGCCTCGACGACCGGCTCCGACAGCTTCACCAGCGGCGCCGCGCCGGCCTCGGCGGCGTACCGGGTGATCGCCCGGCGGCGGTCCGCCGGCCAGCGCTCGGCCAGCGCGTCCGGGACGAACCGGGCGTCCTTGACGTATCCAACGCCCGGGCTCGTGGCGAAGTACACGGCCCGCCCCTTGCCGGCGCGGTGTTCAAGGAGTGCCGGGCCGCCGTCGCTGGTGAATGCCGCCCTTACTTCGGCTCCGTCGGGGCGGACGGACGCCTTGACCCCGACCGCGCCGAGTTCGCCGTCGCTGCCCTTGACCCGGTCGCGGTACGGGATCGCGTTCAGCCTGCTCCGGGTGCGGTAGTCGGCGGGCTGGCAGTCGGCGGCGACGTCCGCGGCAATGCCGAAGGTGGCCGCCAGGGCCGGCGACGGCTCGCCGAACTCGTTGCGGCTGCCGGCCGCGGCCGTGGCGACGACCGTCCCGCCGTTCGTCACCCACCGCGCGATCGCCCGGGCCGCGTCCGCCCGCACGCACGGGTCGGCCGTGTAGAGGACGCGGTAGTCGGCCAGCCGTCCGGCCGCCACGTCCTCCTCGGTGAGGAAGTCCACCAGGTACTGGTCGTGGACGAGCGCCAGGTAGAGGCCGCGACGGTCGAGCATCGAAGCGTACCCGAGCGGCTGCCACAGGTCGGACGAGACGCTGTAGAGCAGGGCCACCCGCGTCGGCCGCGGCTTGCCCGGGGCGACGACCGGCTCGGCGAATGCCAGCAACCGCGACAGCCGGGCCATGCCCGGGTAACTGCCGGGCAGGTCGGACCAGTAGTTTTCGGTGCTGGTCGCCGTCGGGCCGTAGGTCCAGTCGTAGAAGTGCTTCGCGCCCTGACACAGCGCGCTGGCGGCCTTCAGGCGGAGGTTCCGCTCGTCGCTCGGCGTGATCCAGGCCATGACCGG
>DASXAN010001220.1:0-8139 GCA_036406755.1 Gemmataceae bacterium | reverse complement strand
GCTCCGCTCCGCCAAGCCTCCGCGTCGCGGCTAACCCGTCAGTGGTTCAGAATGAATTCGTTACTGTTGAGCAGCGCCCAGAATAGGTCCACGTAGAAGTTCGGGTCGCCCCGCATGTGCTGCCGGAGCCGGCTCATCTCCGGTCCCGGCCGGCGGTTCAGTGCCGCCAGGTAGAGTTCCTCGACGACCCGGTTCGGGTTGCCCTTGCCCTTCTTCATCGCCTCGAACAGCGTCCCCTTGTCCGGCGACTTGATCGCCTGCGACAGCTCCTTGCCGTTCATGAGCATCAGCGCCTGCAGGAGCGTGCCGTTGAACGTGATCTCGTTGCCCTCGTCGTCGCCGAAGTTAACGACCAGCTTCTTGACCCACTCTTCCCGCCGCTTCTTGCGTTCTTCCGTCAGCTTCTCCACCTTGCCCTCGGTCGCTGTCGCCAGCGACTCAAACAGCTCCTCCGGCGTCATCGCCTTGAGCAGCATGCGGCTGAAGAACACGTCGGCCTCGGGCTTGTCGTTGGTCGCGTTCGGCTGACTCGATAGGCCGTACGCCTCGCTGGTGCAGACCCAGAACAGCAGCTTCTTCGGGTCGTAGGCGTTGTACGGGTTCGCCGCGTAGTCCGGCGTCTCGGCCGCGAACTGCTTGGCCAGGTAGTCCAGCAGCTCCAGGTGGACGACCTTGTTGTGCTCGCCGAAGTCGTCCACGGCCGGCTGCTCGTTCATGCCCCGGCCGAACAGGTGGCCCCAGATGCGGTTGACGTACGCCTTCGGGAACAGGTCGTGCGACGTGACGAGGTCGGCCAGCACCTGCCGGCGGGACCGTGATTCGTTCTGCAGGTTCACCTTCCGCCCGTCGAGGAACACGGCCTTGGTGTACGGCACCATGCCGTTCCGCTTCTCGTAGGCGACGATCGCCTCGTCGTTGGCCGTCGGGTCGTCCTTGAGCGTTAGCACCGGGGCGTCCGTCGTGTTCCGCTGCCGGCCGAGCATCCGCGGCTCACGGTCCACCTGGCGGAAGAACACGTTGACGCCCCAGAAGTTCGACTGCTTCCAGTCCGGGTTGAACGGGTGGTCGTGGCACTGCACACACTGCGTCTGTAGGCCCAGGAACAGCCGCGTCGTCCGCGACGTCACCGGGACGGCGTCGAAGTGCCCGTCCTTGGTGGGTTGCCCGCCCTCCTGCGGCTCGCCCAGGTGGCGGAGGATGAAGTTGACCGCCCCGTTGTCGTTAGTCTTGCCGGTCGCGGTCAGCAGCTTCTCGACCATCTCCTTGTGCGAGCCGCCCTTGGCGAAGTACTCCTCCAGCCAGACCCGCATCTGGTCCTGGTAGACCGGGTTGGCCGACCGGGTCAGGAGCCAGACGGTCCAGATATTGGCCCAGTTCTTGGCGAACTCCTCGGGGTAGTCGTATTCGTGCCCCTCGATCTTCACCTTGTCGTAGAGCAGGCGGTGAATGAGCTTGACCCGGTCGCGGTTCATCTCGAAGTACCGGACCTCGGCCGGGGTTGCGATCCGGCCGATCAGGTCGAGGTAGGCGCGGCGGAGGAATTCGTAGTCGGTGGCCCGGGCGGATGGGCGGATTCTGTTGTCGGCCCACGCCTTGGCCAACAGTTCGTTGATCTTCTGCGTCTGGGCGGCGGCCCCGCGGGCCAGCGGCGGGACGTGGACGGACCTGGCCGCGTCGTCGGCCTTGGGCTTGGGGGGCTCGCGCGGCGGGGCGTCCTTGTCCGCGGCGAACGTCCCGCTGGCGGCGGCCAACAGACCCACGGCGAGGGCGGCGAGACTCCGGCGGGCACTGGTCGGCATGTCAGAGACTCCCGGCAGAACCGGCGGACGGGCGGTGGCGGGTGGCGGAAGGTGTCGGCGTACCGGCTGTTGCCGATTCATCTTAGAATCTGAACGGCAGCGCTGTCAAACCATCCGCCGTCCCTGTTACTCAGACGGGGCGGACACCGCGATGGTTCCGGGCGGGCGTTGGGAGGCGACGCGGATGCTGGAATTCGACCCGGACGCCGTGCGGCAAAACGCCCATGAGGCGACGACGGAAGACCTGCTCGACCGGGTGACGGCATACCGGTCCGGCATGGAGCCGGAGGCGGTGGCGATCATCGAGGCGGAGCTGGAGCGCCGCGGCGTCAGCCGGAATGCGGTCGAGCGGCACGAGGCCGAGAGCTGCGCCAACATCGTCCTGCGGCCGGAGGGATTCGCCTACAAATGCAGCTATTGCCGCCGCCCAGCGATCGTCCGCCGGTGGGGCTGGCACTGGCTGTGGGGCTTGGTGCCGGTGTTGCCACGGGTGATGAACTATTGCGCCCGGCACGCCCCGGCGGCCGCGGAAGTCGACGAGCTGCCGGAACCGGACGATGAAGCGTAAGCCAAGTTACGCCTTCGCCGGGGCGGACTTGAGGACTTGGGAGACGTCGTCCTGGGTGATGCGGCCGGCCGGTTTGTCCAGGCGGGCGCTCAGCCAGCTGAGAACGGCCGGCGTGTACGGCATCTTGCCTTGCTTGAGCAGGCCGAGCATCCGGTCGTCGCGGCGGACGCGCTCCTTGTCCTTGTACTTGCTGTTGACCCGCCGCGACTCGGCCATGTCCGCCTGCCGCTGCTCCCGCCGAATGCGCCGCGCGCCCATCGTGACATCCTCCCTCCGTCTGCGCTGTACTGGATTGATTGTGATAGCGGTCGTGCCGGCCATCGCATAGGGCCGATGCGGAAAGTCGCTGTCGCAGCAAGAATTCGCTCAATACCTACCATTTTGATCATCTTGATGCTATAATGCCCTCAGCAGCGATGATGACCCCGCCGCGGAGCCTGTCATGCGCCCCCAATCGACCCTGACGAACCCGACCGCTTTCATCCTGTTCCCAGCCGACCAGTTCGCGGCGATCCTGCCAATCGACCGCCGGCGCGTCGAGGAACTGTACCGCGACGCCTACGAGCAGGCGCGGGCCGTCCTGGGGCCGCCGATCACGGAACGGCTGGCGCCGATCTGGAATTGACCGCCTGTCAGATCGTGTAGTCGGGCACGAAGACGCGGATGCGTTGCGGGAAGACGTGCACGTGCTCGCCGACCTTCAGGCCCAACTCCTGCTGCCGCGGCGGTGTCAGGTCTACGTTGATCGCCAGGCCGAATTCCTCTGCCAGCAGCCGTACCTTGACCACCGACCCGGCCGGGTTGATGTGAACGATCCGGGCGTGCAGGCACGACGACCCCTGGCAGACACGGTCGATTTCCAGCTCATGAGGCCGGACGTAGACGTCCGCGTCGCGGCCCTCGGGGTGTGGGTAGTCCGGGTATGGCAGTTCGGCCCCGCCGATCTTCGCCCGGCCATTCTCCAGCCGGGCGTGGAAGACGTTGACGTCGCCGAGGAAGTCCATCACGAAGGCGTTGGCCGGGTGCTCGAACACCTCCTGCGGCGTGCCCGTCTGCTCGACCCGCCCCTGGTTCATGACCACCACCTGATCGGCGACCTCGAACGCCTCCTCCTGGTCGTGGGTGACGAAGATGCTGGTGACGTGCAGCTCGTCGTGTAGCCGCCGCAGCGCCGACCGCAGTTCCTGCCGCACCTGGGCGTCGAGGGCGCCGAACGGCTCGTCGAGTAGCAGGATTTTCGGTGCCGGGGCCAGTGCTCGGGCCAGGGCGACCCGCTGCCGCTGGCCGCCGGACAGCTCGCTCGGGTAGCGGCCGCCCAGCTCGTCGAGCCGGATCAGGTGTAGCAGCTCGTGGACGCGGTCGCGGACCTTGGCGTCGGCCCACTTGCGGACCCGCAGCCCGAAGGCGACGTTCTCGAACACCGTCATGTGGCGGAACAGGGCGTAGTGCTGGAAGACGAAGCCGACGTTGCGGTCGCGGGCGGAGCGGGCGGTGATGTCGTCGTCGTGGTAGTGGACGGTGCCGGAGTCGGGCGGCTCCAGGCCGGCGATGACGCGCAGCAACGTCGTCTTTCCTGACCCGGAGGGGCCGAGCAGGGCCAACAGCCGGCCGGTCGGCGCCTCGATGCTGACGCCGTCCAGGGCGGCGAATTTGCCGTACCGCTTGCGGACGTTCTGGACGGTGATGCTCATCCGAAACCGGGTTAGCCGCGACGCGCAGCGGAGCGCTCCGCTGCGCGTCGCGGCTAACCCACCTCCTTGACCTGCTCCCGCACCTTCCGCTCAACCGCCACCTTCAGCAGCAACGTCACTCCGGCCAGCAGCGTCAGCACCGACGCCACCGCGAATGCCGCCGGCGTGTTGTACTCCATCATCAGCTTCTCGACCCGCAGGGGCATGGTGTCCGTCGCCCCGGCCACCTTGCCGCTGACCACCGACACCGCCCCGAACTCGCCCATCGCCCGGGCGTTGCACAGGATCACCCCGTACAACAGGCCCCACTGCACGTTCGGCAGCGTCACCCGCCAGAAGATCTGCCAGCCGTTGGCCCCCAGGCTCAGGGCGGCCAGCTCCTCGTCGGGCCCGAGCGCCTCCATGAGCGGGATGAGCTCCCGGGCGACGAACGGTAGCGTCACGAAGGTAGTGGCGAGGATCAGGCCGGGGATGGCAAAGATGACGTGGACACCCAGGCTGGCCAGCCACGGCCCCAGGTAGCCGCTCATGCCGAACAGCAGCACGAACATCAGCCCGGCCACCACCGGCGACACCGCGAACGGCAGGTCGATCAGCGACAGCAGCAGCGACCGGCCGGGGAAGTGGAAGCGGGCGATGGCCCACGCCGCGGCCAGGCCGAAGACGACGTTGAGGAACACAGCGACCGGGGCGACGGCCAACGTCAGCAGGATGGCGTGTCGGGTGTCGTGGTCGGCGACGAGGCTGTCCCAGTAGACGCGGAGGCCGCCGGCCAATGCCTGGTAGAAGACGTTGACGACCGGGACCAGGACCAACACCGTCAGCACGCCGACGGCGAGGAGCGTGAGCCCCCACCGGACCCACGGCGGGTCGTGGGAGGCGCGCTTGGGCACGGCTCGCGACGGCTCACCCATAGAACCGCTTGCTCCACCGCTCCACGAGGTTGATCGGCACCAGCATCAAAAACGACGCCGCCAGAAGCACCACGGCGATTGCCGTTGCCTCGGCGTAGTGGAACTGCTCCAGCTGCTCGACCACCAGCTTCGGGGCGATCTCCGTGCGGAACGGCATGTTGCCGGAGACGAACACGACTGACCCGTATTCGCCCAGCGCCCGTGCGAACGCCAGGGTGAAACCGGTCGAGAGGGCCGGGGCCAGGGGCGGCAACAGCACCCGCCAGAACGTCTGCCCGCGGGTCGCCCCCAGCGACGCGGCCGCCTCCTCCACGTCGGCGTCGAAGCTCTCCAGCACCGGCTGGACCGCCCGGACGACGAACGGCAGGCCGATGAACACGAGCACGAGCACCACCGCCTCACGGGAGTAAGCCCCGTGGAAGCCCAGCGGCACCAGCCACCGCCCGAGCCAGCCCTGCTCGACATACAGGTTCGAGTAGACCAGTCCGGCCACGGCCGTCGGCAGGGCGAACGGCAGGTCCACGATCGCGTCGAAGAACCGCTTGAACGGGAACTCGTACCGCACCAGCACCCAGGCGACGAGCAAGCCGAGCATGACGTTGATCAGGGCGGCGACGAGGGCCGCCCCGAATGTGAGGGCGTAGGCGGCCACCGCCCGCGGCGACCAGACGGCGGCCGCGAACTGGCCCCAGGTCAGGGCCGAAGCGCGAGCGAAGCACGCCCCCAGCGGCAGTATCACGAGCAGGGTCAGGTAGAACAGCGTCACCCCGAGGCTGAGGCGGAAGCCGGGCAGGATGTTGCGGTGGACGGCCGGCATGGATCGGTCACCGCCCCATCGGTTGGTAGATGCGGTCGAAGACGCCACCGTCCGCGAAGAACCGCCGCTGGGCATCGCGCCAGTCGCGGGCCACGGCCGCCACCGGGAACAGCTCCACCGCGGGCAGCAACTCGCGGTACTTCGCCGCGACCGATTCGTCCACGGGCCGCAGCCGGTTGCGGGCGATGATCTCCTGGGCCTGGGCCGTGTACAGGAACCGCAGGTACGCTTCGGCGGTCGGCCGCGTCCGCTTGCGGTCCACCACGCGATCAACGACCGCCACGTACGGCTCCGCCCGGATGCTCACGGACGGGTAGACGATCTCCAGCGCCCCGCCGGACTCGCCGACCTCGAGGTGGGCCTCGTTCTCCCACGTCAGGTGCACGTCGCCGATGCCGTTCTGGGCGAACGTCGTCGTCGCGCCGCGGGCCCCGGTGTCCAGCACCGGCACCTGCCGGTACAGACGGGCGACGTAGTCCTCCGCGGCGGCCTCGGACCCGCCGCGCGCCGCCACGGCCCCCCACGCGGCCAGGAATGCCAACTTGCCGTTGCCCGACGTCTTCGGGTTCGGTGTGATGACCCGGACGCCGTTGCGGACCAGGTCCGGCCAGTCGCGGATCGCCTTCGGGTTGCCGCGGCGGACGACGAACACGATCGTCGAGTAGTACGGCAGCGACCGGTGGGGCAACCGATCCTCCCAGCCGTCCGCGATCAGGCCGGTGGCTCGGACGGCGTCGGTGTCCGACCACAGCGCGAGCGTAACGACGTCGCCCGCCAGCCCGTCGATCACCGCCCGGGCCTGGGCCCCGGAGCCGCCGTGGGATTGGCGGATCGTCACCCGCCGGCCGGTGTTGGATTCGTAGGCCGACTTGAACGCCACGTTCAGGTCGCGCCACAGCTCGCGGGTCGGGTCGTAAGAGACGTTGAGCAACTGCACCGCCCCGCGGTCCGCCGCCGAGTCGAACGCGAGCCCGATCCACGCCAGGGCGTTGACGGAGAGGCCGAGGATGGTCAGGATAAAGGTCGTCCGCATCACTCACCCGCTGACGGCCGAACCGACTGACAACCTATAGCCGAAGTTGTAGCGAGTCCGCAATCCGGTCGCGATCGTCAGTATGTTTATCAAACTTGTAAAGAATCTGCCAGACCAATGAGCAAGCACATCCGCACCGGCCCGCCCGCCCCGCCGCGAACCGCCGTCCGACGCCGGTGGCTGGTCAACGGCCTCCTCGCCGTCGCCCTGGTCGGCGTGTCGGTGCTGATCGCCCTGGAAGCCCGATCCACGCCGACGCCCCAGGGAATGGTCTGGGTGCCCGGCGGCGAGTTCTGGATGGGTAACGACAATGGCCCGGAGGACGAACGACCGCGACACAAGGTCTACGTGGACGGCTTCTGGATGGACCGCACCGAGGTGACCAACGCCCAGTTCGCCAAGTTCGTCCAGGCGACGGGCTACATCACGGTGGCCGAGCGCAAGCCGGATTGGGAGGAGATGCGGAAACATTTGCCACCCGACACGCCGAAACCAGCGGAGGAAATGCTGGTGCCCGGCTCGGCAGTGTTTGTCGTCCCGGATGGCGACGTCACGACTGACGGTCCCCCTGTCTGGTGGCGGTACGTGCCGGGGGCCAATTGGCGGCATCCGGACGGGCCCGCCAGTTCAATCGAGGGCAAGGAGGACTACCCGGCAATCCACATCGCCTGGGAGGACGCGGCGGCTTACGCGAAGTGGGCCGGCAAGCGGTTGCCGACCGAGGCGGAGTGGGAGTTCGCCGCCCGCGGCGGGCTTGACCGCAAGACCTACGTCTGGGGCGACAAGCTGAATCCCGACGGCAAGTGGATGGCCAACAGTTGGCAGGGCAAGTTCCCGCGGGAGAACACTGGCGAGGACGGGTTCAAGGGGCTGGCCCCGGTCAAGCAGTACCCGCCCAACGGGTACGGTCTGTACGACATGTCCGGCAACGCCTGGGAGTGGTGCCAGGACTGGTACGACCCGGAGTACTACGCCTCCAGCGACTACCGCAACCCGCAGGGACCGACTGCCGGCCGCGGTAGTCGGCAGAACCCCGGCCAGGCGTCGCGGGTCCGCCGCGGCGGGTCGTTCCTGTGCGCGGACAACTACTGCATGCGGTACCTGCCGGCCGCCCGCGACGAGAACCCGCCCGACTCCAGCGCCTGCCACACCGGGTTCCGGTGCGTCAAAGCGAAATGATGGTGTACGTTTCGCGTTCGCGCTCTCGAACCAGAGACGCAAGCCTTGGTTTTTGCCCCGGACCCCTTGAAAACGGTCGGGGTCAGATTAATATGGAAGCGGTTAATCTGCGGGTGTAGCTCAGTGGTAGAGCGCCAC
>DASXAN010001219.1:0-1944 GCA_036406755.1 Gemmataceae bacterium | reverse complement strand
ACTGGGCCTCGACGGCCACCTCCTTGCCGTCCCGCTGTAGAGTCAGCCGCACGGTCTCACCCGGTCGGCGGGTACTGAGCGCGTCTCGCAGTGATTCCTGACTAGCGACGGCCACCGGCCCGACCTTGAGCAGCACGTCTCCGGTTTTGACCCCGGCCCGGTCGGCCGGCGTACCCGGCGTGACCCGCTCGACGCGGACGCCTTTGTCGGCCGGGGTGAGCTGGATACCGAGCACAACCCGCGGCCCGCCGCTGGGGGCGGTCATCGGCCGGCTCGGGGCGGCCAGCGTGACGACGTACTCGACCGATTTGCCGTCCCGCAGTCCGGCGACGATCAACCGGTCGCCCTCGCGGCGGGCCAGCAGCACCTCCCGCAGGGCGTTTACGTCGGGGACGGGGATGCCGTCCACGGCCCGCAGGTGGTCGCCGGGCCGGACGTCGGCCCGGGCGGCCGGCGAGTCCGGCTCGACGGCCGCCACTTTCAGGCCGCCGGGGTACCCGCTTGCGGGTCGCTCAGGCTCGGCGTTGACGCCGAGGTAGGCGGGCCGGCGGTCGGCCCCGACCAGGGCGGCCGGCGTCGCCGTCCGGGCGGTGGCGACGGTGCGGTACTCGGACAGGTCGGTCGGCGGCTCCGCGCCCACCGGCAGCGCAAGCGCTGCGAGGAGGACGGCGAGCGGGGTTGCGTAAGCGCCCCGAGGGACGGCCAGCATGACGGGGACTCCTGATGATGGGAGCGGAGAAACGCGGGGTGATGTGAATGATACAACAGACCGTACCTGGGAGGGCAAGCATCCTCATCCGGTTTTAAGGATTGCCGGCTCGCGACACTGCGCAGATGTGGGGGCATGTCAAATGGATGCTCTGCGATTCGTCGCCGAACGCGGCAACGAGCGGTTCGAGATCATAGAAGGCAGCGGCGAGGGGTTTTATGTGGTTCGATACGTCGGCAATCAAAGCACCCATGACTATCTCCAAGATACGGTCCTCGCGGCGCAGGGCACTGCTGAAGAGTTCTGGCAGGTTCCCGCCACAGCTTGGCGGGTCGCCCGAGACGGGGAAATGCCACTCTGGAAACAACACAAACGTCAGTAACTTTCTCCACTCATTCGGCAGTTCCTACGCTCCTCCGAAGCGTCGCGAACCGGACTTGAAATGAACCCCATCGAGCGCGAGTTCGGCGTTCCGTTCCCCGGCACCGTCCTGCCGCCGGAGCGGTGGACGCAGACAACGCTGAAGCGCTACCCCGAGGACCGCATCCGCTGGGCCGACCTGTTCGGCCGGACCGCCCCGGTCGTCCTCGACCTCGGCTGCGGCAACGGCCGGTTCCTGATTGGCAGCGCCGTCGCCCGGCCGGACCACGACCACCTCGGCGTGGACACGCTGCCGGTCGTCGTCCGCTACGCCCGCAAGCGGGCCAACCAGCGGGGGCTGACGAACGTCAAGTTCGCCGTCGGCGGCGGGCGGGAGCTGCTGGCCGACCACGTCGAGCCGGGCACGGTCGCGGAAATCCATTGCTACCACCCGCAGCCGTACTACGACCCGGCCCAGGTCCACCGCCGGCTCATCACGCCGGCGTTCCTGGCGCTGGTGCACCGTACGCTGCTGCCGGGCGGGCTGTTCGTGATCCAGACGGACAATCCCGGCTACTGGCGGTACATCCGGGAGGTAGTGCCGGTGTTCTTCGACTTCCGCGAGCAGGATGGGCCGTGGCCGGACGCCCCCCGCGGCCGGACGCGGCGGGAGATCATCGCCCGGTCGAAGGGGCTGCCGATCTTCCGCGCGGTCGGCACGGCGAAGGTCGGGTTGAGCGAGGCGGAGGCGGTGAGATTAGCCGAGGCGCTGCCGCCGCCGGTGTTCGACGCCGACCGACGGTTGCGGCAGCTGGATGAGATGGAATAAGTTAGCGGCGACGCGGAGTCCGCGGAGCGGAGCGCGTGCACGCGCT
>DASXAN010001218.1:0-6799 GCA_036406755.1 Gemmataceae bacterium | reverse complement strand
CCTGGCGGATGCGGGCCTGCAAGTCCATGATCGGGAGTTGCAGGATCTCCATCGACTGAATCATGCGGGGGGCCAGGATCTGGTGCTGGCTCATCCGCTGATGCATCGACGTGTCGAGGCGCATGATCGTCTCCAGTCCGTATTCGTCAACGGCGCGGGCCACTCCGCCCGGCCGGCCTCAGAACGCCCGCCGCCCGTCCAGGGCATCGGACAGCATCTGGGCGCTGACCAGATCGAGCGAAGCGCCGGAAGGCAAACCGCGTGCCAACCGCGTCAGCCGCACACCGGTCCCGGCCAGCAGGTTCGACACGTACAACGCCGTCCCGTCCCCTTCCAGCGTCGGGCTGGTGGCCAGGATCACCTCCTGGACGCCGCCCCGCTGTACCCGCCGCAGCAGGGCGTCGGCCGTCAGCTTCTCCGGCCCCATGTTCTCCAGCGGGGCCAGCCGGCCGCCGAGCACGTGGTACCGGCCGCGGAACCCGCCGGCCCGCTCGACCAGGGCTAAGTCCCGCGGCGTCTCCACCACACAGATCAACGCCGGGTCCCGCCGCGGGTCGGCGCACACCGGGCACGGGCCGCCGTCGGCCAGGTTGAAGCACTCGGGGCACGGCCGGACCTGCTCCACCACCGCCCTTAAGGCGTCGGCCAGCTCCTGAGCCGTCCGCCGGTCCCCGTTCAGGAGGAAGAACGTCAGCCGCTCGGCCGTCTTCGGTCCGATCCCGGGCAGTTTGCAGAACGCGGCCGCCAGCTGCCCGACCGCCCCCAGGTTCCGCCCGTCGTCGCCCATCGGTCAGCCGCCCAGGCCCGGCAGGCCCATGCCCGGCGGCAAGCCGAGGTCGGTCGCCATCTTCTGCGTCTCCTCGGCGATCAGCTGCCGAGCCTTCTCGAGCGCTTGGTTGGCCGCGGCGGCAATCAGGTCCTCGAGCATCTCGCGGTCCTGGAGCTTGATCGCCTCCTCGGATAGCCGGACGCCGAGCACCGCGAACTTGCCGTTCACCTTGACCGTGACCATGCCGCCGCCGGCCGTGCCCTCGGCCGTGAGCTTGCCGAGCCGCTCCTGGAGTTTCTCCATCTCCTCGCGGATCTTCTGCGTCTTGGTCAGCAGGCCGGCGAGTTTGCCGAGGTCTCCGAACATCCTCTCACTGCTCCTCGGGGTCGGGCATCGGGGCGTCTTCGGCGTCGTCCGGGGCCGGGTCGGCCAGGCCGAACCCGTCGTCCACCCGCAAGAGCTTGGCCTCCAGTAGGTCGAGCGCCGACTGCACGAGCGGGTGCGTCAGGGCGGGCGGCGGGGCCACCGTCGGGATGGCCGGGGCGGACGGGGCGGCGGGGGCGTGGCCGTTACTGCCGGGGGCGGTTTCGAGTCGCAGGTCCCACGCCTCGCCGGTCATCCGCTGGAGGGCGTCCAGAACTCGGTTGAGTCGGGCCGGGTCGGAACACCGCTCGCGCTGTTGATTATACGCCGGGGAAAAGTGCAGCACCAGCCGGTTTGGCCCGGCAATTGCTGGCAACCCGCCCCGTTCCAGCTCCCGGGCGAGAATTGGTCCCACCTGGGTAAGAACTTCCGACCAGATTTGGGCCAGGGTGTCGGCCGTCAGCTGTGTCGTCGCCGGGCCGTCAGTCAGCTCGGGCGATTTTTTTTTTGCGCCCTCGGGCGGCTCGACCGTCCGCACCGCGGCGAAGGCCGGGGCGGTTGGCCGCGGGACGGCGGGGGCCGTGGCAGAGCCGTCGCCCTGGAGCATCTGGGCGAGTTGCGACAGCGACACAAGGTCGTCGAGCCGGCTCAAGCGGATCAGGGCCATTTCCAGCAGCACGCGGGCATGGCTGCTGCCGCGGAGCCGGGTGCGGGTGGTCTGTAGAATGTCCAGCCCGGCCAGAACGGCGTCCAGCGATGTGGCGGTGGCCTGTTTGGCGATCCCCTCCCGCAGCCGCGGCGGGGCGTTCAGGCCGACCACGTCCGCGCCGCCGCTGCCGGTGAGCATCAGGTCGCGCCAGTAGTCGATGAGTTGGTCGAGCAGTTCGCCCGGCTGCAACCCGCGGCCGAGGCCGGCGTCGAGCAGGGCGAGTGCCTGCTTCGCGTCCTTGCCCAGCACGGCGGTGGCCAGGGCGGCGATGACGTCGTCCGGGGCGGTGCCGAGCATTTTGTGAACCTGCTCGGCGGTCAAGCGGTTGCCGCCGAACGCGAGCAGTTGGTCCAGCAGCGATTGGGCGTCCCGCATCGACCCGCCGGCCCGCCGGGCGACCAATTCCAGGGCGTCGTCGTCGGCCGCCATCCCCTCCGCGGCGACCACTTCCTTGAGCCGGTCGAGGATTCGCCCGCTCGGGATGCCGGCGAAGTCGAACCGCTGGCACCGCGACAGGATGGTGATCGGCACCTTCTGCACGTCGGTCGTGGCGAAGATGAACTTGACGTGGGGCGGCGGCTCTTCGAGCGTTTTCAGGAGGGCGTTGAACGCCTCCTTGGTGAGCATGTGGACTTCGTCGATGATGTAGATCTTGTACCGCGACCGGCTGGGGCGGAACTGGGTGTTCTGCCGCAGCTCGCGGATCTGGTCGATGCCGCGGTTGCTCGCCCCGTCGATCTCCAGCACGTCCACGTCCTGGCCGGCGGTGATCGCCGTGCAGCTTTCACACTCGTCGCACGGGGTCGGCGTCGGGCCGTGGGCGCAATTCAACGCCTTCGCCAGGATGCGGGCGGCCGTCGTCTTGCCGACGCCGCGGGTGCCGGTGAACAGGTAGGCGTGGGCGATCCGGCCGGACTTGATGGCGTTGGCCAGGGCCTGGGCGACCGGCTCCTGGCCGACGAGGTCGGCAAACTGCTGCGGGCGGTAGCGGCGGGCGACGACCGTGTACTCGGCCGGCGGGGTACCCGCTTGCGGGTCGCCCGACGGGGCGTCGGTCGTGGGGGCCTTCCGTTTTGCCATGACCCCTTTTTGCCCACCTGGCGCGGCAGGCGGGCTTAGGAGAAAATGGTGCCCGCGGACAACCAAGAAGAGGCACTCCCACTGCACAAGGGGTCGTCGCTTATGGCTGCACCTTCCGGCCTGACCAGGTTCACAACTCCCCTTTGCGTGGAACCCCTCCCCAGCCGCCGCGGGCGTCACTAGTCGGACGGCCTGCGGAAAAGGGGCGGCGTCGTCGCACGCTCGGCGTCTGGCGCTACTCCACCTCCCGCGTTTGGATCGTGACTTTGCGGATCAGCACCGGCTTGTCGGGCCGCGGCGACCCGTCCGCACGGGGCTGCTTCGCTATTGTACGAATCACGTCCAGGCCCGTCGTCACCTTCCCGAAGACGGTGAAGTTGCCGTCCATGGCCGGGGCGCTGCTCAGCGTCACGTAGAACCGGCACCCGGCCGTGTCCTCCGCCCCGTTCAGGCAGGCGCCGACCGTGCCCGGCTCGTGCTTGACGTCGCTGAACTCCGGGTAGAGCCAGTAGCCGAGGTGGCCGACGCCCGGCTCGCCGGTGCCGAGTGGGCAGCCGCCCTCGATCAGCTCCAGCCGCGAGTCGGGCCCGTCGCCCTGCTGCTCGATGACCCGCTCGAACACGAGCCCGTCGTAGAACCCGGCCCGGGCCAGGGCGACGAAGTTGCGGACGTGGTTGGGGGCGACGTCCGGCCGCAGGGCGATCGTGACCGGGCCGAACTCGGTGTCGAGCACGGCCGAGTACGCCAGTTTCTTGCCGGCCGGGGTGGTGAACGCGATCGTATCCCAGAGCTTCTGCACCCGAATGCGGACCAGGCCGGTGGCCAGGCCATTGACCGTCTGATCCGGCGGCGGCAGCTGCTCTTCGGGGCTGTCCTCGCTGACGGCCTCGCTGAACGGCAGCGGCTTGGGCGACGACGGGGCGTCCGACGCTGATGTGGCCGCGGCGTCGTTCGACGGGCCGGGGACGGCGACGGTCGGGGCGGCGTGGTCGCCCGACTTGCCGCACCCGAGGGTAGCGGCGGCCAGCACCAGACCGACGATGCCCCAGCGTGCGGCGCGGTTGACCATCCCTGGCTCCTTTTCCCGTTCGGGCGTCCTGCCGGCGGCGGGATAGTAGTGCCGGCCGGGTGCGCGGTCAACGCGGATCAGCGACGGCGGGCGGGCGCAAGGCCGGCAAGGTGCGCAAGCTGGCCCGCGACCCTGGCCGCCTTATGATGACCCCATCCGAGTGCGGTCCCGAGCTTTCGTGAGCACACCCGTTGCTGATCATTTACCTGGTGGTGTTCGGCGGGTTCGCCTGCCTGTTCCCGTTGGCGTTCTACTGTCTGGTGCTGGCGAGCCTGAACGGCCGCCGCCGGCCGACGCTCGTCCCCGGCCCCGCGGATTTCGCCGGCGTCCTGCTGGCCACGGCCGGGTTCCTGATCGTCGGCGGGCCGCTGATCCTGGCCGGCTTGCACGACGCCTGGCGGCGGCAGGCGCTGCGCGGCAGCTTCGCTACCATCCGCGCCGCGCTGAATGAGACGTCGTGGCCGTGGCTGGCCGTGTGGGCCGCGTACTTCGTGCTCGTCGTCGGCGGGGCGGCGTGGCTGCTCCTCCGCCGGCGGGCGGTTACCCTCGTGTACAACATCGACCCGGCCGACGCCCCGAAAGTCGTCCCCGAGACGCTCGACCGGCTCGGCCTGAACTGGGCCCGCCGCAGCGACGGGTATTACATCGGCTTCGGGGCGCCCGCCGCCGCCGAGCGGCCGGCGTTCGGTCCGGACAGCTTGCCGGTTGTGACGGGCGGGCGGGCCGTGCTGGACGTGGCGGTCGTGCCGGCGATGCGGCACATGACCCTGCGGTGGTCATTCGTAGCCGGCGATGTCCGGCGGCAAGTGGAGGCCGAACTGCGGCGGACGCTGGCCGGGGTCGAGTCGCCGGAGAACCCGGCCGCCGGCTGGCTGCTGACTGCGGCGACGGCCGTGTTCGCCCTCCTGCTCGCCATCCTCGGGCTGTTCGTCACGCTCCTGTGGCGGATGCGGGGCTGAGCCCGCGCGACCGTCACCGCCGCACATCGCCGGAGTCTCTTACCACCCGCACGCGCCGAAACTTCGGAATCCGCCGCACCCGGCCCGCGACCCGCGCCGATCAGGTGGACAGGTCGGCGGGGTCCTCGCATTGCGGGTCGCCGGACGGCCAATCCGTCGGACACGGACAGGACGTTGTCGAAAGGAGTCGCCATGAAAGCGACGCTCACCGGGCTGGCCGTTCTCTTGGTCAGCACCTACGCGCTCAACCCGGCGTCGGCCCAGGCCCCGGACCCGTACCAGCAGTATTACGGGGTCATGGCCGCCGGCTATGGCTACCCGGGATACGGCTACCCCGGCCCCGGCCCGGTCGGCCCTGGCCCGGGTGAATACACCGCCAACTACGGCGGCGGATGCGCCAGCGGCCACTGCGGCGGCGGCTGTGGCGCCGGTGGTTGCGGCGGCGGCTGTGCGCTCGGCGGGAAGCTGGGGGAGTGGTGCCAGTGGCTCAAGTGCGCCGGCTGCCCCGGTTGCCCGCATCCGGTCCACCAGAAGAAGGAATGCGCCCTCTGCGCCAAGTGCAAGGGCTGGCTGTGCCGGCCGTGCCCGTCCGACGCCCCGGTCTGCCGCCGGGCCGAGTACCCGCTCGGGTTCCCGAACCACCCGTACGTCCGCAGCCCGCGGGACTACTTCATGTGGAACGACCCGTGATCGACACCTGATGACCGCCCAAGCCCACCCGCCGCCCCGGGTGGGCTTTTTCATTTGTCACCCATTGCTCCGCTCCAGCTCGCGCAGGTAATCCAGCGCCTCATCGACCGTGCCGACCATGGCCCCGGGTTCGCGGCCGGCGTGGTCCAGCTCCGAGAGCAGCAACAGGTCGTCGAAATCCGGCGACGCCTTGAGGCGCGCGGTCTGCTTCGCCGACAACGTGCCGGCCCGGTAGTCGTGGGCCAGCATGTGGTGCTCGATCAGGAACCGCGTGCGGTCGGTGATGAGGCCGTCCAGCGCCTGCAACCCGGCCGCGACGTGGTCGCCCGGGTCGATCCCCTTGCCGACGTCGTGCAGCAGTGCGGCCAGCAGGAACTCCTCGTCGTACGGTTTTGCGTCGCGGGCCAGCTCGAACACCTGCAGCGTGTGGTACAGGGCGTCGCCCTCGGGGTGGAAGTCCGGCCGCTGTTGCACCCGCTCCAGCGCCAGCAGCAGCATCCGAAAGAGCGGATACGGGTCGTCCACTCCCTCGTCGGCCAACTCCTCGTCGAGCGCCAGGTCGGGGTACTCCCGGTTCAGCATCTCCTCCAGCTCGCGGATCGACGCCCGCTCGATCGCCTTGCCGGTGATCGAACTCCTGAAGACGTAATGGGCCTTGTCCTCGGGGTAGACGGTCAGCTCGAAGTTGAAGCGGTCGTAGACGTGGACGTGAGTGAACACGCGGGCCTCGTCGTGCTTCACGACCTGCTTCCGCTCGACGTCGAACTGGTAGCCTTCGGCCTCGAGCACGCCGGTGACGGCGGCGGTGCTGTCGCTGAAGACGTGGATGTCGATGTCGGACCCCTGGCGGACGTGGCCGGTCATGACGGAGCCGATCAGCCGCGGCTTGAACAGCCGCAGCAGCCGCATGAGCTTGAGCGCCTCCAGCCGCATGGCCCGCAGGTGGGCGGTGCGGCGGTCGCCTTCGTGCAGCCGGGCGAACGTCTGGATCAGGTCGCGGATTTCGGCATTCGATGGGAGGTCTTCGGGCCTGAGGCCGTGTCGGCAGAGGCGTTTGGCGGCCTTGCGCTTGGCCGTGTAGTACTCGGACTCGACCCGCTGATACATCAGCCGGGCGGCCTCGAAGGCGATGGCGTAGCGGAGCTTGTCATTGGCCATCC
>DASXAN010001217.1:0-2692 GCA_036406755.1 Gemmataceae bacterium | reverse complement strand
TTCCGCCGCCGCTGCCTCGCTGGCTCGGCGACGGCCCGCCACGGTCCGCAGCGGGGCTGAGGTGCCATCCGTCGGCGGCGTCAGGGCCGCGACGAACCGGGCCAGTGCCTCTACCGAGGTCCGCCAGGCGGACCCGGCCTTGACCGCTTCCAACCGCACCCTGGTGCCGTCGGACCGTCGGACGCCTTCCATGATCCAGCGGGTGACCGTCGCCGGGTGGACCGGGCGCCCGCGCCTACCCTCACCGAGCCGGCGAGCGGCGGCTGCTGGACCGATGACCGTCTCGCTCAGGATGCGGTCGGCGACTGTTTCGACGGGTGATGGCAGACTATCTGTGCGGCTCATGGCCGTGGTCCCTCCTAGGACACGGCCATAGTAGGTTGGGATTCCTACTGCCTGCAGAATGCAAATGGTTGCAAAAGAGTTCTGCAACCCCCAGGTGATGCCTATTTTTCTGGCGTTTTTTGCTGCGATTTGAGTGCGGCCGACCGGAGTTTTGCAACCCCCTCCCCATCGCGGTCAAGCGGTAGCGCCGGCTCGAACCGCGCTGCCCAGCGGCGCGCGTTGATAGCCACATCCGCTTCGGTGTTTGGCGCGTCGTCGCCGAACTGCCGCTTCGCTCTGTCGAGGACCCGTGAACGGGTCCATCCATGAAGCACGTAATGGTCGAAGCAGAACTCCAGCATCAGTTCCGTCTGCTGGTCAGCCTTTCGACCAGTCCGGTATGCTTTCTTGACATGCCCGGTGTACTTGCCAGAGGGCGCGCGACACTGGCGTGCATCCAAGCCGCCTTGGTCGTTTCTGACGGTCGCTGTGCAACCTCGTCCAGTCACCACCGGCGCGGCCAAGGTGACCTCCTCGGCAAGCCGCCACTTCCAGCAGGAGCCCCGCCGCCCGATCCTCTCGGCTACAACCGGCAGCTTGGCCCTAGCGGCGTCGAGGTGCCGCGTCCTGATTCCGGCCTCCTCAGCCCACCGCCGGATGTCGGCCACGGCAACTCGGCGGTCACATGGCTTGATGGTCTGACCGACTCGGACGGTGGCCATGAAGTTGCTAAAGGCATGCGACTGGCGCCGGTAGTCCCCGCGTGTTAGCACGAACAGTAGGAACAGCTCGCCCCTCTTGCGGCATTCAACGTCCCGTGGCGTCTCGACACGGCTGGCCGCGGCGGCGAAGGATTGAAGCGGTCTGCCGTCAAGCCACTCGACAAACTTCTCGTCGTCGTACTCCCACCGATCACGCGCGTGGTTGTGCTTTCCGTTCCACCGGCTGGTTGGCCACGCGGACTCGGGCCGATCGGAACGGAACTGCTTGGCTGCAAATCGGAGAGGGGTCAGCATCTTCGGCCACGGCACCCGCAGCCGCCCGGCGATCTGTTCAAGTGTCTTGCCGCGCCTGCCGGAACTACTTTTTCCCTTTCGCTCGTCACGCCACGCGATGATCTTCTTCGCGTCGTCCTTGGACGAGACGTAGATGGTCGTCCTACCCTTGGCCATGCCGACCGGCTTGGCAACGGGGATGCCCCGGAGCCGCCCGCCGTTCACCACCGGGTCGAGGGCACGCTGCCGGTGGTGCCGCCACCCGCCCACCGACCTGGCGCATACGCCGGCTTCCTCGGCGATCCGGTTATCTGGCCAAAGAACATCACCCGCCTTTAACGCCACCTCGGGGACGTCGGCCGTGAGGTGGTAGATGCCGCTATCCCACTCTCCGCGGAAGTCGGGGTCAACCCGTTGGGCTTTGACGTTGGTGAGACGGGCGATGATGCTCTTGACCTGCGAGCGGAGCCAGACCCGGGTCAGTTGCCCCTGGCGGCCTTTGACGAGAAGCGACTTCACAAAGCCGTCGTTGTCGCTGCGGGCGAGGTGGGGACAGCGGGATTTACCCTCGATCCACTTCGACCAGTTGGAGGGGTCAACGACCGATGCGTACCGCTGCTGCCGGAGGAGTCTGATGGAAATGTACAGCTCGCGGTTGTCCCTCTCCCACATGAGCCAGTCGTTGTCCTGCCACTCGCCCTTCGCCTCCTCGCACTGGCACGACTCGTGCCACCCGGCCTGGAGAACGGAGCTTGCGGCCTCGAACTCCTTGCCGCAGACGCACTGGCACACCCAGAGGCGCCGGCCGAACTTGTCGCTCCTGTCCGACGGACGGAGGACCGTGCAGCAACCTCGCTGGCTGCCGGCCAGGGCGAGAGGTCGAACCATAAAGTGTGTCTCCAGTGGTCACCGCCGGCCCGGGCTGGATCGACGGGCCACTGGAGGAACCCGCCGACCCGAACCCGAGCCGTCCGGGGTGTACGGCCCCGGCGGCGGCGTAGGAGCGAACATACCGCGACGTTGCCGCTCCCTTCAAGCTGAGATCACCCGACTTCCAACGCCACCCGCCGGGACAGGTCGACGTCCGCCTCGGCGTAGATCTCGGTGACGTCGGCGCGGGCGTGGCCGGCGACGACCTGGGCGGCCTCCAGCCCGTACCGCCGGCGGATGGCCGTCAGGCGACTGTGCCGCAGCCGGTGCGGGTGCCAGCGGTGCACGATCCGGTCTACGTCGGCGACCTTCCTCGGTACGGCGACCGGCTCGCGGCCATCCGCCTTCGCCTGCTCGTCCTCGGCCCGCTGGCGGGCCAGCCGGTCCGCCCGGTCGCACGCCCGGCGGATGGCGTTGCGGTAGTTCGTCACCGTGTACCGCTC